>NZ_JBHWZY010000152.1:0-10542 GCF_042727815.1 Nocardia sp. NPDC060220 | reverse complement strand
AACACAGCCCGTACACTACCCGGGGCCGGTGCGCCCGGTATGTCCTCTTCCCGCCTCGAAACGCCCAGCGTTCCACGGAACACCGTTGTGGAATACCCTGTAGCAATGACGAATCCCGGCGATTCCGACGAGTGGTGGAAGCAGTACGGCGGCTCCGGCGTGTCCCCGGAGTCCGGCGCGCCGGGTTCGGTGCCGCAGCATCCGACCGCCCAGCCGTCGCAGCCTTCCCAATATCCGTCGTCGCCGCAGTATCCCCAGCAGCCGGCGCCGCCCCCCTCGCAGCCGCAGTACCCGCAGCAGCCGTCGCAGCCGCAGTACCAGCAGCCCAATCAGCCGCCGTACCCGCAGCAGCCGCCCGCTTACGGGCAGCAGCCCGGCTACGGCGGCTATCCGGCGGCGGGCGCGTACCAGCCCTACGGGCAGTACCCGCAGCCGCAGGGCACCAACGGTCTGGCGATCGGCGCGCTGGTCTCCTCGCTGATCGGGCTGTGCAGCTGCGGTGTCGGCGCGATCGTCGGGATCATCCTCGGCGTGATGGCGCTCAACCAGATCAAGGAGCGCGGCGGCGAAGGTAAGGGCATGGCGCAGGCAGGCATCTGGATCGGTGTCGCCGCGATCGTGGGCTGGATCCTCTACATTCTCTTCTTCGTGGTGCTCGGCATCGCCGGTGGACTCGACTCGTCCACGACCTACTGATCTCACAACGAAACAGGGGCGCTTCCGGATTCCGGAAGCGCCCCTGTTGTTTTCGTCAGGTGTGGGGAATCAGCCCTTGACGACCTGCGTGCCGCCGGCGAACTTGTCGTGCCAGCCCTGCTTGTTCGGGTCGTTGCTGATGGTGACCGCGATGTAGATCGCCAGGCCGGTCGTCACCAGGCCGCCGAGGCAGTAGACCACCATCGGCGCCAGGAAGATGTTGCGCTTGAGCGAAGCCTCGGGGGTGAGCGTCGGCGCACCGCCGGGAGCGAGCACGCGCAGGCCGAGCAGCTTCTTGCCGAGAGTGGCGCCCTGCGTTACCTCGAGGCCGACGTTGTAGCCGACGAGCGCGATACCGGCGAGGAGCCAGATAACGATGCCGCCGAGGAAGGGGCTGTCGATGAAAGCGAAGCTGAGCCCGATGTTCACGAAGAACATCGGAATGCCGACGATCGCACCGTCGATCGCGCGCGCACCGAGGCGGATTCCCAGGTCGGCGGCCTGTACCCCGCCGAAGCCCTGCTGCTGACCGTACTGGCCCTGCTGCGGGTAGGGCTGCTGCTGACCGTACGGGTCCTGCCCGTAGGCCGGCTGCTGCTGGCCGTAGGGGTCCGGCTGGCCGTAACCGGGCTGGGGTGCGCCGCCGTGTCCGGGCTGGCCGTACGGCTGCTGCTGGCCGTAGCCGGGCTGCGGCTGCTGCTGGCCGTAGGGGTCCTGGCCGTAGCCGCCGGGCTGACCGCCCTGCGGGTACTGGTTGGGGTCGTAACCACCGCTGGTCATAATCTCAGTCCTCGTTTTGATCTTCTAGATCGGTCTATGCGTACGTTACGGACATCCCTCTGGTCGGAACAACCCGATAGGCTCGAGTATCCATGGTTTCTCGGGGATACGCGCTGGGTCGAAAACATCGCGCAGCTCGCTAGTCGTCCGCGCGGAATACCCGAGTGACTCCGCGATCGCCGCCACCACGTCTCCGGGCGTGTGGCCCAGGGCACGTTGGTTCGAAAGGCTCACGGCGCCATCGCGTTTCGCCAGCCGCTTGCCTTCCTCGTTGAGCACGAGCGGCACGTGGGCGTAGGTCGGGGCGGTGAGTCCGAGCAGTTCCGCGAGATACGCCTGGCGCGGGGTGGACGGCAGCAGATCGTCGCCGCGAACCACCTGGTCGACGCCCTGGGCGGCATCGTCGACGACGACGGTGAGGTTGTAGGCCGGGACACCGTCGCCGCGGCGCAACACCAAATCGTCGACAGCGCCCCGATATCGGCCGTGCAGTAGGTCGGTGATCTCGTACTCGGTGACGTCGGCGCGCAATCGCACTGCGCCGACGCGTCCTTCAGCCCGCTTGGCCGCGCGCTGGGCGTCGCTGAGCTCACGGCAGGTGCCGGGGTAGGCGCCCATCGGCCCGTGCGGCGCGGTGGCGGCCTGCTGGATTTCGCGTCTGGTGCAGAAGCATTCATAGGTGCGCCCGGCTGCGGTCAGTTCGGCCACAGCGGCCGCGTAGCTCGGCAGCCGTTCGGATTGGTAGACCACGGGGCCGTCCCAGTCGATGCCGATCGCGGCAAGGTCGTCGAGCTGACCCGCGGCGGCGCCGGGCCGGACCCGGTCCAGATCGTCGACGCGGATCAGGAACTCGCGCGCGGAAGTTCGCGCGAAAAGCCAGGCGAGTACCGCGGTACGCAGGTTTCCCACGTGCAGCTCGCCCGAAGGGCTCGGCGCGTAGCGGCCCGCGCCTCGACTCGTTGGCACTCCACGATCCTAGGTGGGCTCGCGGCACAGCCGCGTACGTAGCCGCTCCTCGGCGATGCCGTCGCCGGCATCGAGCGCGTCGAGCAGCTCCCGCGCGTGCGCGATCAGTCCGGCGCGGTCGACATCGTGCTGCTGGGCATTCGCCGGGTAGGACCCGAGTCGCTCGCTCGCCCGGCGCAGTAGAGTACCCGCGCCTTTGGCGTTGCCGCGCTGGATGTGGGTGAGGCCGACGGCGTATTGGGCCAGCCCTTGCCAGAGCATCCGTTCGGCAACCGGCCCGTTCTTCCATGCCGCCTCCAATACCTCGTGGGCATTGAATGCCAATCCGTCGTCCAGCAGTTGCTGAGCGAAGGTGAGAGTTTGCTGGGGTCCGAGGTCGAGGTCGTCGGGAATTCGGGCGACTCCGGCACTGCCGGGGGGCAGCGGTCGGCCGAGTCGATCGCGGGGACGGTCGTTACGGGCACGACCTGCGGTGTCGCGGTCACGGGAGATCATTCCCCCATGATCCACGCCTGCCCTCGATGGTGCTCATGTGACTGCTGAGGTACTCGAGAAATTGACGTATCACGGACTAATCACATGGAAGTAAATGGGGATGTGTCAACCAGATCGGGAATGGGTAAGGAGCCTGGCAATGCCTCCGCAAACGTGAAGCTTCGCAAGGTTGGCAAAACGATATGGGAAAGCAAATTCTCTTCCGCAACATTGCGGAAGACCTGCTAGTGTTTCTTCCGCGGGGGCAGCCCCCGGAGGCGGAAACGCCTCGATGCGCTGGTTCGTGCCGGTCGGTTGCGCGCGCCGTGTGGCAGTGCCTTGTGTGCCACGAAGTAACTCATCGGTCGCGCCGGATTTCGGAATGTTGCAACGATTCCAGGAGTTATCCCCTCTTCTCGATGAACCAAAGGAGCAAGTGCCGTGGAAGTTGATGTAACCGACGCTGTGTGGCGGAAGAGCACCTACAGCGGACCCGATGGGAACTGCGTCGAAGTAGCCTTTCTCGCCGGCGGCGACATCGCCGTTCGTGACACCAAGGATCGTGGTCGCGGACCCGTACTGGCCTTCGGTCCAGGGCAGTGGCGAGCCTTCCTCGCCGATGTCACCGCGGGAGAGTTCGCGCGGGGCTGAACCGCGAGATGCATCTCGAATGGGCAATACCGGCCCCGAGTCGAGCGGACTCGGGGCCTTCTCAGTGATCTCGGCGGGGTGGCCTATCGTGGCCGGATGACCACGATGGCCGCGCGTGACGCGACGATGTACTGGCTGTCGCGGCGCACCGCCAACGACGTGTTCCTGCTCTACTCTTTCGCCGAAACCGATTCCGCCACCGACGAACTCCGCGCTTTCATCGCCGCGCGCGCCGCGCGCATTCCGGATCTGCGGATCCGGTTGCAGGAGATTCCGGGCGATCTCGGCTACCCGCGCTGGGTTCCGGCCGAATTCACCTCCCAGCAATTCGTGCACCACAGGCCGGACGGCCTGTCGTGGCAGGCGTTGCTCGCGGATCTGGGCGAACTCCTGGGAACCGGTGTCGTCGCTACCGAATTTCCGTGGCGTGTCCATGTTTTCCGGTCGGTTCACTCCGCACCACGGTCGGCCGCGCCCGTTGTGGTGGTGGTGCTGCAACTTTCGCACGCACTGGCCGACGGCACCCGTGCCGCCGCCATCGCGCGAGCGCTCTTCGGGATGGCTGTGGATGAAGCTGTTGTCCACAGCACACCCGATGTGCCTGTGGACAACTCGGCAGATCACCCGGTCGGACCTGGTGAAACTTCTGCACAGCCTGTGGATTCCTGTGGACAACCCTGTGGATGGATCGCTCGGCGGGTCGATCCGAGAGTGCTTGGGGTGCTGCGTCTTCCCGCGCAGGTCGCCGCGACGGTGTGGCGCGGGCGGGCCGCGTACCTCGCGCAGCGGGAATTGGCGGACCGGACGGCCGCCGGTGAGGTACCCGCGGCCACAACCGGGTTCGCGCCCTGTGCGCTGAATCCGGCAACCGCGGTCGACGGTCACACCGTGAGAATGCTCGTCGTCGATGCGGACGACCTCCGCATTCCGGGCAAAACCGTCACTGTTGTTGCGCTGACGGCGATTTCGCGGGCGCTGGTCGACTATCTCTCGCAGCGAGATGAGCAACCGGAACGGCTGGGTACCGCACTACCGATGGCACTTCCGGGGCCGAGCGCGGCCCGCAACAACTACCGCGGACTGTCCATCGACCTGCACATCGACGAACCCGACCTGCGTACGCGCGCGAACCTCATCGCCGATGAACTCGCTGCCCGCCGCGAACGAGCGCTGAATCCGCTGCTCTCCGCACAGGATCGAGTCGGCGATGTCGTCCCCGCGGTGCTGGCGGTGCGTGATATCGAACGGGCCGAACTGGACAATGTCCCCGCGGCGCTCGATGGCAATACCGTCGTGTCCAGTGTGTATCGCGGGCCGGCCGATCTCGCCTTCGCGGGTGCCCCGGTCCTGTTCACAGGGGGTTTCCCGGCCCTCGGTACCGTCATGCACCTGACTCACGGTGTCCACGGGATCGGCGAAACGATCACGCTGTCCGTGCATTCCGATCCGCGGGTGCTGTCCGATCCGGACCGCTACCTGGAATTGCTCGCCGTCGCGCTCGATGCGGTCGTCGCCGCGCACCGCTGATCCGCGGGGCAGGACCAGTTTTCACCGAGGTCGACCGTGGCCGACGCTGTTTCCCGCGCGATCGAGCTCCGCGCCCACCGCGAGCAGCGCCGAGTGCAAGGCCGTCGCCGGGTCGGTTCCCGCGGCTTCACCCTCGATCACGCCGTCGATCCGGAACGGGCAGAAGTATCCGGTTCCGCTGTCTCCCCGGTGTGGTCGCCCGATCTCGATCAGCGGGCCGGTTCGATGCGCCGCGGCGATCGCCGTCGCGAGGGCCGCATCGGCAGCTCGCGGATCACGTCGACGAGTGCCTGGCAGCGCGGGCGTCGATTGCGCGTGTACCCGCTCGTACCACGCGATCACCTCGAAAGACGCGGCTCGCGTGCCGGTTTCGTAGTGTCCCAGCGCCGCCCTGCTGTACGGAACGCGCGCGGCCAACGCCGCCAGCGACAACCCCGACTCTTCCCGCAATCGCCGCAACCGAGCTCCGACGACGCCGTTCCCCTGCTCGCCCCGACTGGACATGGGCTCATCGTAGAGAACTGTAGACGTTTGTAGACGCTTTTTGCTGTCCAAAAGGTCTTGGCGGCGACCATACTTTCTCGTGGCGGCTCGGCGACCACCATACCGCGCCACTCGTGCAAGCACTGACTCGTTCGGAGGGGAACCGATGGAGATCTATCTGTGGATTGCCGTGGGGCTGTTCGTGTTCGGGGCGCTGAGCCGCTACCTACTACTCACACCGCCCGCCGAACGCGGGCGCCCGAGCGTCGCCGAGATCAGGCGGCGGCTTCAGGCCGAGCGCGAGGGACCCGGCCACGACTCGACATTGCCGTCGGTGCGCAGCATTTCCGCCAGCAGCTTCTCGGCGTCGGATTTCTCCCGCGCCAGCACGCTCCAGCCGCGTACCAGGCCGTCGGGGCCCGATTTCGTCGTCCACGAGCCGACGGCATGAGCACCCTGGGGATGCAGCGAGTAGTAGATGGTGCCGACCGGGAACGCGATGTCCATGCCGCGCATCCAGCCGGTGAGCGCCTCGCCCTCCCAGACCCGCATCTCGCCACGTACCTGGGCGACCGGATCGGCTTCGGGCGCAGGCGGTTCAGCGGCCGAGTCGAGCATCAGATGGTCACCCTCGTGCCGGATGGTCACCGCCGCTACCTCGACCTCGTCCGCGTGGTTCGCCGGTTTCTGCCAGGCTGCCCACCAGTCACCCGCCAGGTCGACGCGGTTGTCGACGATGCCCGCCAGCTCCGCCAGCGAGACCTGCAACGCGTCGGCCAATCGGACAGCGACCGGCAGTGTGGGCGATTGCTCCTCGGACTCGTACCTGGTGATCTGGCGCGAGCTCACCCCGATCGCGGTGGCCAGCGCGGGCTGCGAGAGCCCGAGCAGCCTGCGCCGCTCCTGGATCACCTTCCCCGTCCCGGTGTTCATACAGTCATCGCCTCCATTGCCTGCCCCTCCCGTCACACCCTGCTGGACACTTCCGCACCAGACCCGCCGACATCGCGGGCCGCCGCCCTCCGCTACGAAGGCCACTGGCGCGCCGCACATGCCGACTGTCTGGCCGATTCTTCCATTTCTTCGCTCCAGCAGGCCCGTTTCGTGCTGACTCAGCACAACGGATGCGGCCCGCGCTGCCTACAGCACCTGGCGGCGACGGCCTACAGCACCGGATTGATCGACGACATCTGACCCTACGGCGCGACCTCGGACGTCGTCACCGTTCGGCTACCAGCGAATCCGGACCCGACACGTTGACGAACTGATTGCGAGACGGCGAAGGTGCTGCGATCGCTATTACCGTCGAGGTATGAGTGTGGACCCCTTGGCGGAAGGCGACGGCGCCACCATCCTCGAACGCCCAGGTCTGCGCCAGCGATGGTGGCGTTTGCGCAGGCCGTTCGTCCTGCCGTCACAACGGGCCACCGCCGACAACATCGTCGCCGCACCCACCCCGCTGCAACCGATCGACCTCGCCGACGACGCCGAGGTGTCGCAGGTACTCGACCTGGCCGTGCGCGTGGGTGAGGTCGTCCTCTCCGCGGGTACCGGTGTCGGTGACACGTCAGCGCAGGTCCGCTTCATCGCCTCGACCTACGGTCTGAACAGCTGCGATATCGACGTCACCTTCGACGCGATCCGTATCTGGGCCGACCGTGGACCCAGCCTGCCGCCGGCCAGCGATATGCGCGTCGTGAAGTACCGCTCGCTCGACTTCACGCGGTTGGCCGCGGTCGACCGGCTGACGCGCCGCATTCGCAGCCAGATCGTCCCCGTCGACCAGGCGCACGCCGCCCTCGACGAACTGATCTCGTCGCGCCACCCCTACCCGCGCTGGGTGTCGACGGCGGGTTGGTCGCTGCTGGCGGCGGCGATCGCGGTGCTGCTCGGCGGTGGGTTCGTTCTCGCCGCGATCAGTTTCGTGAGCACCGCGGCGATCGACGTGGTGAACCGGTACCTGCATCAGCTCGGTCTGCCGATGTTCTTCCAGCACATGGTCGGTGGTGTCATCGCCACGATCCCGGCCATCGCGCTCGCCTCGATCAGCGACCACTGGCGTTCCGACGCGGCGCTGATCGTCGCGGCGGGCATCACCGTGCTGCTGTCCGGTCAGCAGTTGGTGGGTTCGGTGCAGGATGCCATCACCGGCGCGCCGATCACCGCGGCCGCCCGCATGCTCGAAGTGGTGATGATGACCGGCGGCATCGTCGCGGGCATCGGTCTGGCCCTGCGGATCTCGACGATGATGGGGATCGCGGTGCCCGAGATCGCGGCCAGCGCGGGCCGCGACACCGATGATCTGGCGATCAAGCTGGTGGCCGGTGCGGTCGCGGCGATCGCGTTCGCGATGGCCTGTTACGCGGAGCGGCGGGCGCTGTTCGCGGCCGGGCTCAGCGGTGCGGGCGGCACCATGGCCTTCCTCGGCGCGCAGGACATCGGGTTCGGGCCGGTGGTGTCCGCCGGCCTGGCGGCCACGGTGATCGGCCTCGCCGGTGGTCTGATGGCGCGTCGCGCGCTCACCCCGCCCCTGGTCGTCGCGGCGGCGGGCATCACGCCGCTGCTGCCGGGTCTGAAGGTATATCGCGGGCTGTATGCCCTGCTCGAGGACGAAACGCTGCTCGGTTTCGGGCAGATCCTCGGGGCGTTCGGTGTCGGCTGCGCGCTGGCCGCGGGCGTCATCCTGGGTGAATGGTTCGACCGGTTGCTGAGTCGTCGTGGTGCGCCGCGCGACTTCGATCCGTCGTTCACCAGCGACCGATGAGGTAGATCGGCGAAGTTCAGATCTGCACGAGGGTGCTGGTCAGATCTGCACGAGGGTGCTGGTCAGATCTGCACGAGGGTGCGAGGCCCGTCGGCGGCCGTGTCGGCGGGCGCCGGGTCCTGGATGCGTGGTTTTCCTGCCGCCCAGCGCATCTGGCTGCGCGCTGCGGGTGCCTCGGTGGCTGCGGGGATGACCAGCAGCGCGAGCGCGGCGCCGTTGCTGCCGACCACGTGCATGATGCGCGCGGCCTGGTCGTTGCGGGCTGTGCTGTCGCCGGATTCGCTGGTGGTCCAGTCGAATCCGAGCCGGGCCAGCTTGCCGATCCGCGGTCCGACCGCGGTCACCAACTGGTGCAACTCGGTCATCGGCTGGTCGGTTCGCGGCCACCAGGCGCCGTCGATCGGCCCGGTGGTGGCTGTGCGGTCACGCAGCATCAGCCGGATCGGCCCGGACGCGTCGCGCCCGATGCTCGTTTCAGGTGATGTATTCACTTCGTTCTGTACTTTCTGATTTCTGTGCGATCGACGCGCTCGTGGCATCGACCGGCGCGATCCGAACTCCGGACCGGCGCGAAGGCTGGGTACCCACTGGACTGCGTCGGCACGCACATCTGTGTTGGGGCGGCGACGACGGTATGTGGGTGTGGTGGGGGTCTCCCGCACCATCGGGGCTCACTCTACGGATGCCCACTGACAGATCCACCGATTAAACGAACAGGGCCCCGACCGGCGAACCGATCAGGGCCCTGCTGTTGCGGAGGATAGGGGATTTGAACCCCTGAGGGCGTTAACCCAACCCGCGTTCCAGGCGAGCGCCATAGGCCACTAGGCGAATCCTCCGTGGAGCAGCATAGCGGGTCGCAGGGGGTCGATGCCAAACCGGGCCCCCGCGACCGCTTCTGACCTGCTACTTCTTCAGAGCGGCCAGTACCTTGCGGACCTGGGTCTCGGCGGCGGTGCGCATGGCCGCCTTGTCGACAGTGCGCATCGTCGACACCTCGATCTCCACCTTCACCGAGATGTTGCTGTCGTGCGCGGCCACCACGACGGAGTAGTCGCTCGGGATGGAGCCGTAGGTGTGCTGCTCGCTGGCGTAGTACGCCTCGGTGCCGAGGCCGCTCACCGGGCCGTGGTCGTAGTCCTTGCCGGTGGTCTTGGTGTCGTAGCCCTTCCAGCGCGCGTAGTCGGACTCGGTCTCGCTCTCGGTCTTGAACTCGACCTCGAGACCCAAGGCCGCGTCGTTGGCGTTGCGGCCCGACTCCTGATTCTTGGCGTCGCAGTCGTAGGAGCCGCCGCCGATGTACTCCGACGGGCCACGCTCGGTGTGGGTGGTCGTCTCGCGCGTGGACGACCACTGGTTCAGCACGGTGAGATCGACCAGGTCGCAGGCGTTCTTGCCGTCTTTGTAGACGTAGCTGCCCGCCCACTTGTCCGGATCGGGTCCGAAGGGGTTGTCGTCGTCGACCTTGTTGGCCGTGAACGCGATCAGCCCGATCACGAGCGCGCCCACCGCCACGATGGCGCCACCGACGATCCACCAGACCGCCTTGTTGCCCGACGAGGGCGGCCGCGGCGGTGCGCCCCATTGCGGCTGCGGCGCTTGATAGGCGCCCGCTTGCGGATGCGCGTACTGCTGCGGCTGCGGGAACGGTTGTGGATTCGCTCCGCTCTGATACGGCCCGGGCGGCGCGGTGTAGGGCTGGGGGTTCGCGCCGCTCTGATAGGGCCCGGGCGGTGCGGTGTACGGGCCGGGCGCGCCGATATTGCCGCGCAGCACTGTCGGGTCGGCTTGGGCGGGGTTCTGACCTGCGCCTTCGCCTGGTCGTTCCCACCATGCGACGGTGGGGTCGGACGGCGGCACACCGTCGCCGGGTGGTCGCTGATTCGGGCCGGTCACGATCGGGCCCCCTCTCCAGTCATGGGGAACACCGAACCCCCGCTGCCGATATCGGATAGATCGTAGCCAGCGTCACCGTCGCCGCGGCGGTTATACGGTTGCGTACACTCGAGTATCGACTGGTCGGATGCGCTCGTCGTCGAGGGATATGAGGTGGAACACGTCGTGGGTACCGCGCGAACGCCCCGGGCCAGATGGGTCGAGGAGGGCCTGGCCGTACTGGCGTCCTCCGGCGTCGACGCCGTGCGGGTCGAGGCGCTGGCCAAGCGCATCGGCGTGACCAAAGGCGGGTTCTACGGTTACTT
>NZ_JBHWZY010000151.1:0-10553 GCF_042727815.1 Nocardia sp. NPDC060220 | reverse complement strand
ACGATCGCGACGCCCGCCGAGGCATTCTCGTGCGTCGACTCAGCGCTGGACGAGCTCGGTGGTCAGGGTGTCGAGGCGGATCGCGTTGTCCGGGTCGAAGTCCTTGCGTGTGAGGGGGAGCCGGGTCCGGCGCCGGAAGGCGGTCACCTGATCGGCGGGTGGCTCGTCGAGGAGCTGGGCGATCGGCGGGACCGCTTGATCGACCGATCGGCCGACAACGAATCCGGCGGCCTTGGCCAGTATCCGGTGGGGTGCGGGCAGCGGGTCGGCCATCGCGGTCCGCACCATCATCGGGTTGTAGAGCACGTAGCGGGTGCGGGTGTTCGGGTGGCGGTGCGGGAAGGCGACGCCGAGCAGGTCATTGGCGCGTGAGGCCTGCATGGCGGCGCGCATGCCGGTGTAGCCCTCGCGCAGGGTCAGGTCGTCCCAGTGGATGCGGCCGGGAAAGCCGCCGGGGCCACAGATGTTCATGATGACCGGGGTATCCGCGCGTTCCAGCGCATCGACGAGACCGTGTCCGAGAACGAATCGGCTCAGGTAGTGCAGCGCGAAGGTGAACTCGGTGCTGTCCTCGGTGACCTCGCGCCGTGGCCGGAAGCGCTGGGCGCCGAAGACGAGGCCGTCGACGGTGCCGGCCAGCGCGGTGACCCGGGCAAGGGTGTCCCGCATCCCCGTCAGGGTGCTCAGATCTGCCCGCAGGAACACCGCGCGCTCGCCCGCGCCGATCGCGGCGGCCGCCCGGCCGAACGCCTCGCCTTTCGTCGCGCCGCTGGCGATCGCGATCACCCGGTCGCCGCGTCGCAGAAAATGTAGGCCGAGCCCTTTGCCCATGCCGTCGGTGCCGCCGGTGATGACATATGTGCGCATCGAATCCCGTTCTCCTCGAATCACTCTGGACTGTGTCATCGGCCGATATGTCGAGGCTAGAAACGAACGCGCCACCAAGTCAACATCTGATGACTTACCATGACTTCATGGAACCGAAAGCCGAACCCCGTCGCCGCGACCGTGCGGCCACCCGCGCCGCGCTGCTCGACGCCGCACGAATCCGCTTCGCGGCGCAGGGTTTCGACGGCACCGGACTGCGCGAGATCGCCGCCGAGGTCGGGGTCGATCCCGCCTTGGTGTCGCGCTACTTCGGTTCCAAGAAGGCGCTCTACGCCGAGGCGATGCACCTGGAGATCCCCACCGGAGTGGCCGCCGATCCGCACCGCCCGGTCGTCAGCATCGCCGACGCCCTGCTCCACGATGTCGTGTACCAGGACTGGTCGCGCTACGGCGGCGAACACCCGCTCCTGGCCATGCTCCGATCGGCCGGTCACGACGATGTGCGCGATCAATTGCGCGCCCAACTCTGCGACGGCTACCTGCGTGAATTCGCCGACCGGCTCGACGGACCCGACGCGGAACTACGCGCGGAGCTGATCGGCGCCCTGCTGATCGGCCTCGGCGCGCTGCGCTCGGTGATCGGCACGCCCGCCGTGAGCGCGGCGCCGTTCGACCGAACCCGGGTGCTCGCCGCGCGCATGGTGAACGCCCTGACCTGAACCCGGGCGCGGGCGTTTCAGAGGAGGCCCTGCTCGTGTGCGTAGATGGCGGCTTGGGTGCGGTCACGCACGCCGAGACGGTTCAGGATGCTCGAGATGTGGTTCTTGACGGTGCCCTCGCTGAGATAGAGGGACCGGGCGATCTCGCGGTTGGCGGCGCCGGTGGCGAGCAGACGCAGGACCTCGGTTTCGCGACCGGTGAGCTCGACGGTGGGGCGGGGTGTGCGGGATCGGACCATGGCGGCCAGGCGCGCGGTGACGGCGGCGGAGTACTGGTCGACGCCCGCGTGCGCGAGGCGGATCGCCTGGGCGAGTTCGGCGGCGGGGAGGTCTTTGAGCAGGTATCCGGAGGCGCCCGCGCGCAGGGCCGCGACGATATAGCCGTCGTCGTCGAAGGTAGTGAGCATCAGCACCGTCGCCCGGCCGCGCACGAGAGCGGCTGCCTCGACGCCGTCCATTCCGGGCATCCGCACGTCCATCAGGACCACATCAGGTGTCAGCGCGCCAGTCGATTCGACTGCCTCGGCGCCACTTTCGGCCGTGCCGACTACGTCGATACCGGACTGCAACGCGAGCAGCGCGGCGATCCCTTCGCGGACGAGACGCTCATCGTCGGCGATCAGCACGCGGACCTTCGGCGCAGGAATACCGGCATCGTGTCCGATCATCGCGCCACCACCGGGATCCTGACGACCAGACGAGTTCCTGTGGTGCTGGAGGTGATTCGCACCTCGCCGTCGACCAGATCGAGCCGTTCACGCATTCCGGTGAGCCCCTGCCCCTCGACCGTGCCCGGCGCGAAACCTGTTCCGTTGTCGGCGATGTCGAGGACGCCGGTGGCCGGTGTCAGGTCGACCCGGACCGCCACCGCGGTGGCGCCGGAATGGCGGCGCGCGTTGGTGAGTGCTTCCTGCGCGGCGAGATACAGGGCGAGGCGGACAGGTTCGCCGACGGTGTCCTCGGTGCCGGTGAGGTCGAGGGACACGGCGAAGCCGGTGTCGTCGAGCCGGATCGCGAGCGCTCGCAACGCGGTGGCGAGGGTGAACTGTGTGTCGTCGGCGCGCAGGGTGCCGACCGCGCGCCGTACCTCGTCGAGCGCCAGGCGCGTGGAATGACGCCCCTCGGCGAGCGCCCGGTCGGAGATATCGGTGTCCAACGACCGGTAGGCGGCCGATTTCTCCAGTTGGATCGCGGTAACCACGAGATGGTGGCCGACGCTGTCATGGATATCGCGGGCCACCCGGGTTCGTTCGGCGACGGTGGCGAGGGAGACTGCCTGGTCGGCGTATTCCCGGAGCCGGGCGTGCGCGTCGGACAGTTCGGTGAGCAGTGTTTCCGCGCGCCGCCGCCCGGTTTCCTCGCGTTCGGCGATCACCGCGATCGCGAGGGCGAAAACGACGCCGATCGTGAACATCAGCAGATCCGAGAGCGCTTCGGGATTCGTTCGCAGCGCCGGTCGCCCGAGGACGATGATCCCGGCGAGGAGTAGACCACCACCGGCGAGTGCGTAGGCGACACGGTGTCCGACGGTGAAATAGGCAGTGAGCGGCAGCAAGACGAACAGGACCTTCGCATTGCCGCTGCTGTCGAGCACTGTGATCACCGTGTACAGGACGGCGCGGACGACCAGCCCGGCGATCGCGAGGGTCCTGGACCCAGTGAACCTCCCTGCGGCGATCTCGAGCCCTCCCGCGAGCAGGAGGGCCCCGGCGAACGCGCTGGACCGGGCAGGGTCGACAGGCCCGGTCGAGGCGACGGCGAGCCCGGCGACCAGCACGGAGACATAGAGGAAGCACGCCACCCAGGTCAGTGCGCGCGGTCGATGCATTCGCTGAGCGTATGGCCGGATTCGTCGCACGGCCACGGTCGCGGGGCAATTTTGGCCGAAGGTCATGGGTCGCCCGGCACTTACCGCCGTGACCACCGGATTCCTACCGTCGAACTCGACATCGAGAAGGGATTTCGACATGGACACACGAGCACTACTGCGACTGGGCGGCATCTCCGGCTTCGTCTGCGGCGGAGCGATCGCTGCGGCGGGCGCGATCGAACTGATCGCCGCGGGCAAGATACCGCTCACCCAGGTTCTCAACGGGGCGGCCGTCCCCTTCGGTATCGGACTGCTGGTGGCGTTGTACGCGCTGCTGCACCAGCGTCTCGGCCGCTTCGGCGCACTCGCCTTCGTCGTGCAATTCCTCGGCTTCGGCTATTTCGCGGGTATCGCCTTCGCCATGAACTTCGTGCTGGTGTATCTGGACAAGCCGGTGGTCGACGAATTGCTCACCAGCCCGGCCGAATTCGCTTTCCTCGCCACCGCGGTCCTCGCGCTGAGTGGAACGCTGCTGTTCGGCACAGCGCTGCTGCGTAGCGCGGCGGTCCCACGCGGCGCGGCCATCCTCTACACCGCGGGCCTGTCCGTGCTCTGCCTCACCTTCCTGCTCCCGGCGACGCTGGTGCGCGTCGGACACATCGCGACCGGATTCGGCATGGTGTGGCTGGCCTGGGCGGTGTGGTCGAGCGTGACGGTCACCCCGGCGGCTACCGCTCGCGCGTGGCAGCCGTCGACACCCGATCCGGCGCGATAGCGCTACCAGGGGCCGCGGCCTACGGCTGGCCTGCCGCGCCTTCGGTATCGGCGGTGAGGGCGTCGGCGAAGTTTTCGGCGTAGCCGAGGATGAGCTGGCGCTGGGTGGGCAGGAGAACGGCCAGCTCGTGCCAGGCGATGGCGGTGGGGGAGCCGTAGAGGTGGGTCAGGTCGGTGACCAGGGCAGCGGCTTGCTCGGGGGTGGGGGCGGTGGGGCGGGCGAAGGCGAGCAGGGAAGCGCCGATGGCGATGTGGCGGTAGCCGTGGGTGGCCATGCGGCGGATGACGGTGTGGTTGTCGTAGGTGCTCCAGTCGTCGGCGAAGTACCCGTTGGGGATACCGGCGATGGCGAGGTCGTCACGGTCCACCGGGACCCGCTGGATCAGCACGACGTCGTCGACCACACGGTCGGGGGAACGGTTGGCGGCGACGAGCGCGGCGAGTTCGTCCTCGGACGCGTTGCGGGTGTCGCGCAGCGCGTCCCACGGAACGCGGGCGGACGGGTTGTCCAGCAGCGCGGCGATGCGCGAGACCGTGGCGTTCTCGGCGTGGTGGGTGGCGGCGGGGTCGTCCGGGTCGTCGTGGACGACCCCGCCCTCGCCTTCGACGAGCCCGAGCGTGGCGTGCATGCTCGTGTAGGCGCACTGGCCGAGATCGTCGAGCGTGCAGAGGATCCTGGCATCGGGATGATCCATGCGGACCAGCTCTAACGCGTCGAGCAGCTGGGCGAAGGTGGTGACGTCGTCGAGGCGGGCAACGGTGTTGGAGTCCAGCCGGTTACGTCGAACGGGTGGTTCGCCCGGCTCGAAAGTCGTCATCTGCACTCCGACATCCTGGCACGGCCTTCGGCGCGTCGGAGTGATCCCGGCGCAGGTGGGCGATGTGGGCTCGGTATCGGTTGGCCCAGGAATTGCTGCCAACTGGGCATACCGTACAGTCGGTCCGTGACCGCGCTCGACTTCTCCTTGCTGGTCGTCGCGGGATTCTTCACCGGCTTGATCGGTTTCGTCACCGGGATGGCCTCGATCGTCTCCTATCCGGCGCTGCTGGCCGCCGGTCTGCCGCCCGTCGCGGCCAATGTCACCAACACGGTCGCCATGGTCGCCGTCGGTGTCGGGGCGACCGCGAATTCCGGGCGCGAACTCGTCGGCCGAGGGCCCACGCTGGTGCGCTGGGCAGTGCTGGCGGCCGTGGGCGGGCTGCTCGGCGCGCTCGCGCTGCTGGTCGCTCCGGACGGCGCGTTCGAGGTGGTCGTGCCGTTTCTGGTGGCGATGGCGTCGATCGCGCTGTTGGTGCAACCACTGGTGCGCCACCATATCGGCGAGCTCAGCGCGCCCTGGATCGTGCCGGTCGGCATCCTGCTCACCTCCGTGTACGGCGGGTACTTCGGCGCGGGCGCGGGCGTGATCTACCTGTCGATGATGATGCTGTGCACCGCCGAATCCATCTGGAGCGCGTCGATTCTCAAGAGCTTCCTGCTCGGCATCGCGAACCTCGTCGCCGCGGTCGGCTTCGCGGCCTTCGGACCGGTGCACTGGGGCGCGGCGCTGGCCCTCGGCGCGGGTGCGCTGGCAGGTGGCTGGTGTGGTCCGCCGGTGGTGAAAGTGATTCCGCCGAGTGTGTTGCGGGTGACCGTCGGTATCGGCGGACTCGGGCTCGCCGTGTACCTGGCCCGATAGGCGTACCTCCGCGTTGGCTCGGGCCGTGCGCGCTGCGTGTCCGGGCCGATCAGACCGCTGTTCGCCTGCCGGGCGGCGACACGGTCCGTAGCCTGGAGACGGTGCACCACTCAGATAGTGAAATCGCAATCCACGCAACAGAAGTCGCTTCGGCGGTGATCCGGTCGGCCTTCCACGGCCCGCTCACTCGCTACGCCAAACAGGGCGACGATTTCGCCACGCAGGCCGATATCGCGGCCGAGAAAGCCATCCTCGACGTCCTCGCGACCGAATGTCCGGGCGACCGGTTCGTCGCCGAGGAATCGGGCGTCACCGGCTCTGCCCGCAGCGATCGGACGTGGTTTGTCGATCCACTCTGTGGCACCAGGAATTTCGCCGTCGACACCGCGTTCGTGGCGGTCAACGTCGCGCTGCGCGACGGCGACGCCGTGACAGTGGCGGCGACCGCCGACCCGTTCGCCGACGAAGTGTTCTGGACGGCGGGGCAGGGCGCGTTCCTGCGCACCGAGGGCCGCGACGAGCCGTTGCGCCCGCACTCGGGAAGCCATCTCGTCGATGTCGACCTCGACCACCCGTTCCCCTGGTCGACGCCGGCGCGGCTCTTCGACGCCGAAGGCTTTGCGGGAGAGTTCCATCCGCGGGTCCTATCGACCTCGTTAGCCCTTGTCTGGGTGGCGGCCGGGCGTCGCGCCGCCTACATCACCGGCGGCGATCTCCGCGACAGCGTGCATTTCAGCAGCGCGATCGCGGTGTGTCAGGCGGCTGGCTGCGTGGTTACCGGTCTCGCCGGGCAACCGCTGCACACCGCGCCACACGGGCTCATCGCGGCAGCGGACGCGCCGACCCATGCGCGGCTGGTCGAGGCGGTGGTGGGTCTGCGCGCCGGGTGACGCTGGGGTGCATCACAATCGGGCGCATCTCACAGCCCCCGGTTGTCTGTGTCTCAGAGTTTCCTCAACATCACTGGGTAGCGTCCTCGCCGTGGCATCGAGGCCTGCGCTGTGTGGCGCCGGTCCTCCGCCGTCGCCCAGAGGGCGAGATTCCGACCCGACGTAAGGACGAGTGGATGAAGTTTCGTAGGACCGGACGAGTCGCGATAGCAGGATTGGCTGTGGTCGCCGCGCTCGGCCTGAGTGCGTGCAGTGACGACAAGGGCGACAAGCCCGCGCCCAAGACCACCACCAGTGCCAAGGCTCAGGGTTCGGCAACCGCGGACCTGCCGGCGGTGCCGACGGTCGAACAGCTCAACGCGCAGCTCACCACCGCACTGGATCCGGCGGTCCCCAACGACCAGAAGCTGGACTTCGTGCAGGGCATCGAGGCCGACCCCGAGCTGCCGAACCGCCTGGCACAGGCCGTCCAGGACAACAACGTCCAGGTCCAGGTCACCGAGGTGACCTCCTTCGGTGACAGCGTCAACGCCAAGGCCAACTTCACCGTCAACGGCCAGACCAATGTCGTCGACGTGCCGTTCGTGGCCGAAGCGGGCAAGTGGAAGGTCCAGAAGTCGTGGGCCTGCGGCATGCTGACCAACCTGGGTCAGACCTCGGTCGCCTGCGCCTGATCGTCGTCGCTCGAGCCCCGTTCGTCTGTCGGACGGGGCTTTCGCGTATCCGGGCTGTTTCGGCTCCCGTGCTGTCAGCGGCGAAGTGCCGCCCGGTCGGGGTGATCCCAGCGAACGGTCCAGGTCGCTTCCTCGGGATTGTCGGCAGTGTGATCGCGCACAGCGGGCAGCGTCCATCGCTGCTCGGCGGGGGTGCGCCGCAGCGCCGCCTGCTCACTCAGTTCCAGGCGGATCGCGAGATCGAAATCCAGACCGCGACCGAGCAGCATCGGCCCCGCGAGCACCAGCACCAGATCGGCCTGCGCGGCCCGAATCGCCGCCCGCGCCGACCTGTCCCGCTCCTCGTCCCACAGCGCGGGCAACCAGCGCCCTTCGGTGCGGAGCACGTCGAGGATCTCGCGGCGCATGGCCTCGTAGTCGAACCATGCTGTGCGATAAGACCATTCGTCATCGCGCCCGTATTCCATGCGGAGCGACGCGGGTCGCACGAAGTCGTGCACCGACACCACCGCCGCCGATCGCCCCCGGTCGGTGAGCGTGTCCACGATCCGGCGGCCCAGTTCCACCGGGGCGGCCGCGTCGGCGCCGTCGACCGCGAGCACCCGTCGCCCCGGCAGCTCGACGAGCCGGTCGGCGACGAGCCGGGCGAGGGCGGCGGGAGAGGTGGGAGTGAACGTCGGCACCGGACCATCTCAGCAAATTCCGGGCCGCTGTGCAGAGCCGGACATACCGCCCGGTCGGCAAGGCGATAATCTCGAGCGCATGGCGACAATCGAAGAGGCGCTCGCGATCGAGCGACTGGAGCGCGACATCTTCCGCGGTGCTTCCACGGAGTCTCAGCTACCGCGCACCTTCGGCGGTCAGGTGGCCGGGCAGGCGCTGGTCTCGGCGGTCCGTACCGTCGATCGCAGCTTCCAGGTGCATTCTCTGCACGGCTACTTCCTGCGACCGGGCAATCCGGAGGAACCCACCGTCTACCTGGTGGAACGCATCCGCGACGGCCGGTCGTTCTGCACGCGGCGGGTCACCGGCGTGCAGGACGGACAGGCGATATTCACGATGTCGGCCTCGTTCCATCACGGTGACGAAGGGCCCGAACACCAGGACGTGATGCCCTCGGTCGACGGTCCCGACGACCTGCCCGACGCCAGCGTGACCATGACCCCCGAGCGGCTGTGGGCCATGCGTGAATGGGAGCACTGGGACATCCGCACGGTCCCACAGGATCAGGTCGTCGCGCGAGACGGCGCGGTCTCCCCCCAGCAGGTGTGGTTTCGGTACCGGCACCCGCTGCCCGACGACCCGATGTTCCACGTCTGCACGCTGGCCTACATGAGCGATATGACGCTGCTCGGCTCGTCGAAGGTGATCCACCCCGACGAACCGACCCAGAACGCGTCGCTCGACCACGCCATGTGGTTCCTGCGCCCGTTCCGTGCCGACGAATGGCTGCTCTACGACCAGTCCTCACCCTCGGCCGGTTTCGGTCGCGCGCTGACCGGCGGCAAGATCTGGGACCGCGAGGGCAACCTGGTCGCCGCTGTCGTCCAGGAAGGACTGATCCGCACGCCGCGCCAGAAGTGAGCGTGAGCGGGCCCACATCGGGCGCGCTCGTAAGCTCAACGGCTGTGAACGCAACCTCGACCCCCACCCGGCCCACCATCGGTGTCCTCGCGCTCCAGGGTGACGTGCGTGAACACGTTGCCGCGCTGGAGCACTGCGGGGCCGATCCGGTGCTGGTGCGGCGCGAGGCGGAGCTGGCCGCGGTCGACGGGCTGGTGCTGCCCGGTGGCGAGTCGACCGCGATCTCCAAGCTGTTGCAGGCGTTCGACCTGCTGGAACCGTTGCGGGCGCGGCTGCGCGACGGGCTGCCCGCGTTCGGGTCGTGCGCGGGCATGATCCTGCTCGCCTCGGAGGTCCTCGACACCAGGGCCGACGCCCAGCACCTGTCCGGCATCGATATGACGGTGCGGCGCAACGCGTTCGGCCGGCAGGTCGATTCCTTCGAGACCGACCTGGACTTCACCGGCCTCGACACGCCCGTGCGCGCGGTGTTCATTCGCGCGCCGTGGGTGGAGCGGGTGGGCGACGGCGTCGAGGTGCTGGCGCGGGTGCCGCACGGCCCCGCCGAGGGCCGCATCGTCGCTGCCAGGCAGGGCAACGTGGTGGCGACCTCGTTCCATCCCGAGGTGACCGGCGATCTGCGGGTGCACGAACTGTTCGTCGACCTGGTTCGGGCTGCGCGATAAAGCCCGCGTCGGCGGGCGTGGTGGACGGTGAGTAGGCTGGATCGAGCTTGTCCGCCCGGGCAGACGCGCAACCGACTTGAAGGAAGTAGGGCATGAGCGGCCACTCCAAATGGGCCACCACCAAGCACAAGAAGGCGGGAATCGACGCCAAGCGCGGCAAACTCTTCGCCAAGCTGATCAAGAACATCGAGGTGGCGGCCCGCACTGGTGGTAGTGACCCTGCGGGCAATCCGACGCTGTTCGACGCCATCCAGAAGGCGAAGAAGACATCGGTCCCCAACGACAACATCGAGCGCGCCCGCAAGCGCGGTGGTGGTGAAGAGGCCGGCGGCGCCGACTGGCAGACGATCATGTACGAGGGCTACGGGCCCAACGGTGTGGCCGTGCTGATCGAGTGCCTCACCGACAACCGCAACCGCGCCGCGGGCGAGGTCCGGCTGGCGATGACCCGCAACGGCGGCAACATGGCCGACCCGGGTTCGGTGTCGTACCTGTTCGCCCGCAAGGGCGTGGTGACGCTCGAGAAGAACGGCCTGTCCGAGGACGACGTCCTCGAGACGGTGCTCGACGCGGGCGCCGAAGACGTCAACGACCACGGCGACGTCTTCGAGATCATCTCCGAGCCCGGCGATCTGATCGCGGTGCGCTCGGCCCTGCAGGCCGCGAACATCGACTACGACTCCGCCGAGTCCGGTTTCCAGGCGTCGGTGTCGGTCGCGGTCGACGCCGACGGTGCACGCAAGGTGTTCAAGCTGGTCGACGCGCTCGAAGACAGCGACGATGTGCAGAACGTGTACACCAACGTCGACATCTCCGACGAGGTCGCCGCGGAACTCGACGACGAGTAGATCGTTTTCCGTCGAACCCGCCCCGGTCGTGAATTCGGCCGGGGCGGTTCACGTTTCGGCTAGGACGCGCGCTTCTGGTAGT
>NZ_JBHWZY010000150.1:0-10558 GCF_042727815.1 Nocardia sp. NPDC060220 | reverse complement strand
GAGCTTCAGGCCGGTGCCGTGGACACCGTGCTCCTCGATGAGGGCGAGCTCCTCGGCGGTGAAGTCGGGGAAGTCCAGTGCGGCGGTGTTGTGGTCGAGCTGGGCCACCGAACTCACCCCGATCAGTGCCGAGGTGACTTCGGGACGGCGCAGCACCCACTGCAACGCCAGCTGGGCCAGCGACTGCCCGCGCGCGGCGGCGATCTTGTTCAGCTCGGCGGTGCGCTGCCGGTAGGTCTCGTCGATGACATCGGGGGACAGGAACGTGCTGTTCTGCGCGCGAGCGCCGTCGGGGATGGTTTCGAGGTACTTGTCGGTGAGCAGGCCCTGGGCCAGCGGCGAGTAGACGATCACGCCGAACCCGTCCTGGGTCGCGGTGTCGAGCAGACCGTTCTGCTCGGGGCGGCGATCGTAGATCGAGTAGCGGGCCTGGTGGATCAGCAGCGGGACACCGGCGGCGCGCAGCTGCTCGGCGATCTCGTGGGTGCGGTCGGGCAGGTAGTTGGAGATGCCGACGTAGAGCGCCTTGCCCTGCTGAACCGCGCTGACCAGCGCGCCCACGGTCTCCTCGAGCGGAGTGTCGAGGTCGGGGCTGTGGTGGTAGAAGATGTCGACGTAGTCGGTGCCGAGATCGCGCAGGCTGTGCTCGAGGGAGTTCAGGATCGACTTGCGCGAGCCGCCGCGCAGGTACGGGCTCGGCCCGATCGCGTTGCCCGCCTTGGTGGACAGCACGATCTCGTCGCGGTACGGCGCGAGGTCCTTGGCGAGCACCCGGCCGAAGTTCTTCTGGGCGGCGCGGTGCGGGGGACCGTAGCGGTCGGCGTTGTCGAAGTGGGTGATGCCCAGATCGAAGGCGTGCAGGATGATCTCGCGCTGGGTGGCGAAGGCGTAATCGGTGCCGAACTTCTGCCACAGCCCGAAGGAGAACGCGGGCAGGTCGAGGCCGGAGGTACCGGTTCGCCGGTACGGGACCTTCTCGTAGCGGTCTTCCGCGGCGGTGTAGGAGCGGTCGAAGGGGCCGTAGCTCATCAGGGATCTTTCTCTCGGTGGATCAGAACAGACCGGTGGTCGGGGGTTGTTCGCCCGTCAAGTGAAACGCGCCTGCGACGGCTTGCTTCCATTGGCGGGGGTTGTGGTTGGCGGCGGTGCGGGCATTGCGCCAGTGCCGGTCGAAGCCGAGGGCGCGGTCGGTGATCGATCCGCCACCCACGTCGAAGACGAGTTCGGCTGCGGCGAGCGCGGATTCGATGGCGATCACGCCCGCCTGGGCCACCTCGACCGCCGCCGCCGCACCTGCGGCTCTGGCATCGTCGCCGGTGCGCCCGCGGACGCCCTCGAGGGTTTCGGCGGCCAGCAGGACCACCGCGCGCGCCGCCTGGGCGCGGGCGGCGATCTCGCCGACGGTCTGGCGGACATAGGGATCGTCGAGGCTGCTGGTAGCGGTGCTGTGTTTGATCGGGCGGGCCTTCTCCCGCACGTAGGCGACGGCGTCGTCACGGGCTCGCGCGGCGATACCCGCCTGCACGGCGGCCAGATACAGCTGGGCGTAGGAGCCCTGCCACGGATTGTCGGGTTCGGTCGCCGGCGCCGGGGTGATCTCGTCGGCGCTCACTCGCACCCCGGTGAACCGGGTGGTCCCGCTGGCGGTGAGGCGCTGGCCGACCGCGTCGAAGTCGTCGAGTCGTCGCACCCCCGCGCGATCCACCGGCACGGTGAACCGCAGCACGGTCCCGTCCTCGGTCTGTGCCTGCGTGGAGAACCAGTTCGCGTACAGCCCACCGGTCGAGTAGTACTTCTCGCCGTCGATCACCCAGTCCACGCCGTCAGGGCGGGCCGTCGCGTTGACCTGCCCGCTGGCACCGCCCGTGCGTTCATTGCTGGTACCCGCGAACAGGTCTCGGTCGCGTAGCCGTTGCAGCGTCTGCTCCCGGTGCGGCAGGTCAGGTCTGCCCGCCACCTGGTTCGCGGTCAGAAAACTGCTCCGCAATGCCTGCGCCACACTGGAATCGGCCCGCGCGATCTCGATCACCAGGTCGCTGACCTCGCGCAGCGACCCGCCCGCCCCGCCTTCTGCGGTGGCGATGCCGGTCAAGGCGATCCCTGTCTCGGCGAGCGCGCGCACCTGTGCGAAGGCGTAGTCGCGGTCGATCTCGCGTTGCCGCGCCGTCTCGGCGAGCTGCCGCAGGATCGGCGCCGCGGCGGCTCGGATGCCCGCCACCGTGAGCGGATGGTCGAGCCTTGCCGACGGGGCACGCTGTGGTGTCTCTGCGATTTCGGTATCCGGCGCGGTGCCCTGAGTCGGGCCGATCGGCAGGCTACCGCTGCTGATACCCGGCACGGCGTCGAGTACCGGGAGAGAGGACGCGGCCGGTGCTGAACCGGTCGCGCCGGGTTCGAACAGGGGTGCCGATTGGTCGACGGCGGTCATCGCGCGCCGTTCTGCGCGGCGTCGGCTGCCGCGGTCGCCTCGCCGTTGGTCGCGGCGACGGTGGCGTCCGGTGTGACCACCGAGGGGCGCTGCCGGTAGTAGCCCGGCACCGGCGCGTTGCCGTTGACAAGGAAGTCGCCGAGCACGCGCGGCTTGTAGATGACCGGGTTGTGCGAGGCGAGGGTGCGGGCATTGCGCCAATGCCGGTCCAGATGCACGCTGTTGCGGATCGTGGAGGACCCGCCCGCGTCGAAAGCCCTTGTCGCGGCATCGAGTACGGCCTCGATCACCGCGATCTGCGCGGCGGAGGCATCGAGGTAGGCCCGGGTGTAGGCGGCCTCGTCCCCGGCGGCGTGCGCGGCCTCGAGTTGCTCGGCGGCGTGCCGCAACAGGGTTTCGGCGGTGAGCCTGCGGGCTTCGAGAAGGCCGATCACCGACAGGACGTCGGGATCTTCGGTGGCCTGCTGGGTGAGCGCGTGCAGACTGGTGCGGGTGCGACCGCGCACGATCTGCGCCGTCTCGGCGACGATGCTGCGCGCGATCCCGGTCAGATTCGCCAGGTGCACGATCTGGACGAAGGAATCCAGACCGCGCAAGGACTCCTTGTACCGGCCGATATCGCCGTGCTCCTCGACCGGCACATCCTCGAAATAGGTCGTGCCGCTGCCGGTTTGACGCTGACCGATGCCGTCCCAGTCGTCGGCGTGGGTGACGCCGGGGTGCCGGGCCGGGATCACCACGAAACCGCGGGTGCCCTCGTCGTCGACCACGGCCGCGCGGATGTAGTCGGCGAATCGCGCGCCCGTCGAGTAGAACTTGGTGCCCGAGACCACGCGCACGCCGTCCTCGCCCACCCGGGCGCGCGTGGTGGTCACGCCCCAGCCCGCGGATTCGCCCACCGCTTCGGCGACCAGTGCCGAGGGCTCGGACTGCGCGTTGCCGAACACCGCGCCCGCACCGACCGCCCGGAACCAGTGCTCGCGCACCACCGGATCGGTTTCGGCGCGCAGGATCTCGGTGGTGGTGAAATGCCCGCGCCAGATCTGCGGAATATTGGAATCGGCCTGCCCCGCCTCGGCCAGCAGCCCGAACAGCGTCGGCAGGTCGACGTCGAAACCGCCGTACTCCACCGGCACCCGCAATCGGCCGAAGCCCGCGTCGGCCAGCGCCTGGATCAGCGCGTCGGGGTGCTCGAAGGCGAGGTCGCGCTCGCCCGTGCCGGGGACGAACTCGGTCAGGATGGACCGGATGCGGGGGAGTGCCTCGGCCAGGGTGGCGGGCGCGATGGTAGTGGTCATGACAGTCCTCCGATGAGGTCGCGGCCGGCGATCGCGTCGAGCAGACGCACGGTGTAATCGTCGGCGGGAGAGGAGAAGACCTGGTCCACGGTGCCTTGTTCGACGATGCGGCCTTCGCGCATCACCGCGACACGATCGGAGATCGCGCGCACCACGGCCAGGTCGTGAGAGATGAAGACGTAGGTGAGCCCGCGTTCTTCCTGCAGGCCGCGCAGCAGGTCGAGGATCTGCGCCGCGACCGAGACGTCCAGCGCCGAGATGGGCTCGTCGAGCACGATCACCTTCGGCTCGAGCACCAGCGCGCGAGCGATGGCCACCCGCTGACGTTGCCCGCCCGACAATTCGCGCGGATGCCGGTCGACGAAATCGGCGGGCAGGGCGGCGGCCTCGAGCGCGGCCACCACCCGATCCCGATTCGGCCTGCCGCGGCGCAGCCCACGGCGCGGCTCGAACGAGCGCAGCGGCTCGTCCACCACGTCGTAGACGTCGAAGCGCGGATCGAACGAGGAATACGGGTTCTGGTACACGATCTGCACGTCGCGGCGCAGCGGACGGAACTCCCGGCGGCTCAGCCGGGTGATGTCGGTACCGAGCAGTGTGACCCGACCCGAGTCCGCCTCGGTGAGCCCGGTGAGCACCCGCGCCGTCGTCGACTTCCCGCTGCCGGATTCGCCCACGATGGAATAGGTTTCGCCGCGTCGCACCCGGAACGAGATGCCGTCGACGGCGGGTACGCCGCCGTAGTCCTTGCGCAGCTCGTCGACCTCGATGACCGTCTCGGTGCCGACCGCGACCGGCGTGCGGTCGCGGACCCACGGCCGCCGCGACGGCACGCTGTCGAGCAGTCGCCGGGTGTAGGCGTGCTGCGGGTCGGCGACCAGCTGCGCGGTCGGCCCGAACTCGACCAGCTCGCCCTGGTGCAGCACGCCGATCAGGTCGGAGCGATCGGCGGCCACGCCGAGATCGTGAGTCACCAGCACCACGCTGGTCCCCGTGCGCAGCCGGACCTCGTCGAGCAGGTCGAGCACCTGCTTCTGCACCGTCGCGTCCAGCGCCGAGGTCGGCTCGTCGGCGATGATCAGATCCGGTTCGGCCGCGACCGCGGCGGCGATGAGCACCCGCTGGCGCATACCGCCCGAGAGTTCGTGCGGGTACTGGCGATAGCGGCGCTCGACATCGGTGAAGCCGACCAGCTCGAACAGTTCGTGCACCCGTTCGCGGCGAGCGTCGGCATCGAGCTCGGTGTGCAGCCGCAGCACATCCTCGACCTGGTGGCCGACCCGGCGCACCGGGTCGAGCGAGACGGTCGGATCCTGGGGGATCAGGCTGATCGCGCGTCCCCGGATCGAGCGCCAGCCTTTCGCGCTCAGCTCGGTGAGGACTTGGTCGCGAAAGGTGATGGTGCCGCCGGTGACCTCGCCGTTGCCGGGAAGCAGCCCGAGCACGGCGTGGGCGGTGGTGGTCTTGCCCGAACCGGACTCGCCGACCAGCGCCAGCACGGTGCCGGGCGGGACGTCGAAGGAGACGTCGCGCACCACCGGGGAGACCCGGTCGTCCACCCGGTAGCCGACGCGTAGGTTCGCTACGCGCAGCACCGGCCGCACCTCGACTTCTTGTGTAGGCGTTGATATTGCGTGGACGACGCTCATGTGGAGCCCCTCCTGGAGAGATGGCGGGACAGGTGATTGGTCGCCAGCACCATCACCACGATGGTGAGCCCCGGCCACAGCGTCAGCCAGCCGCGCGTGGCGATGTAGTTGCGACCGTCGGAGACCAGCCGGCCCCATTCCGGGTCCGGCGGCTGCGCACCGAGCCCGAGGAAGCTCAGCGAGGCGATCCAGATGATCGCGATGCCGAACTGCACGGTGACCAGCGAGACGGTCGGCGCGATCGAATTGGGGATCACGTGTCGCAGGAGAATCGCGCCGGTCGAGGCCCCGCTGGTGGTGGCCGCCTCGACGTAGGTGCTGGTGCGGGCCTTGACCACCTCCGAGCGGATGAGTCGCGCGAAGGTCGCCGACGAGGTGAGCCCGACCGCGATCCCCGCCTGCCACACTCCGAAGCCGAGCAGCACCACGATGGTGATGGCCAGCAGGAAGCCAGGAATCGACAGCACCACGTCGATGAGCCGCATCACCGCGCTGTCGGGGAACCCGGCGAACCAGCCCGCGACCGCGCCGAGCAGGGAGCCGACGAGCACACCGACACCGACGGCGATCGCCGAGCCCAACAGTGAGGCCCGCGCGCCGTAGACGATGCGCGCGTAGAGATCCCGGCCGAGCTGATCGGTGCCGAACCAGTGTTCGCCCGAGGGCGGCTTCAGCTTCTGGGCCGGATTCACCGCGAGCGGGTCGTAACCGGTGAACAGCTGCGGCACGATCGCCCACGCCAGGATGGTGACGACCACCAGCAATGCCAGCGCGACCGTCCAGTGCCGACGGGTCCATCGCAGCGCGGACCATGCCCGAACCGCAGGTTTCGTCGAATCAGGCTGGGCCGGAACAGCTTCGATCTTGTCGAGTGTCGTCATGGCATCGCCACCTCGGCAGGCAGTCGACGCGGCACCGCCGCGACGACCGGAACGGAGACGGTGGCCTGCTTGCGTACGGCCGATCGCGACCGGGTGACCCGGTGCGTGCGCCCGTCCACCAGCACCCGCGGATCGATGAACGGATAGGCCAGGTCCACCGCGAGATTCACCAGCACATAGGCCAGCGTCGAGAGCAACACCACGCCCTGCACCACCGGCAGGTCCTGGGTGTCGACCGCGCCGACGGTGAGCTGGCCGATGCCCTGACGCGCGTACACCGACTCGGTCACCACCGCACCGGCGATCAGCTCACCGAAGGCCAGCCCGAGCAGCGTGAGCACCGGCAGCGACGAATTGCGCAGCACATCCTTGCGGAAGATGTAGCCCTCACCCGCGCCCCTGGCCGCCACCACGTGCACGAACGGTCGCTGCCGGGTCGTGCGCACCGAGGTGGCGAACACCTGGGCCAGTGGTGCGGCCACGATCAGCCCCAATGTCGCGGCGGGCGCGATGAGCGCGAGCACTGTGCCGTCGTCGACCGAGGGGATCAGGTGCCAGCGGAACGAAAGATATTGCAGCACCAGCACACCGACGACGAAAGTGGGAACCGAGGCGAACAGCGCAGGCGCGGAATCGAAGACGCCGCGCAGCCACGCCCAGGGCGCGTAATTGGCTGCCACCGCGACGACACCGGCGAAGGTCAGCCCGAACACCAGGCCGAGTCCGGTCAGGGTCAGTGTCGAGGGCAGCGCCTCGGTGACCGCGTGCGTCACCGGCCTTCCCGAGGTGAGCGAGAAACCGAGGTCACCGTGCAGCAGGGCCCACAGCGCGTGCAGGTACTGCTCCCAGACCGGCCGGTCGAGCCCGTAGAACTCGAGCATCAACCGGCCCGCCTCCGGCGTGATCTGCGCCTCCGGGTTCTGGATGCGGTTGTTCACCGAATCCCCGGGCAGCGCGCTGAGCAAGATGAACGACAGGGTGTAGGCGGCCCAGAGGACCAGTACCGCCTGTACCAGCCGCCGCAGAACGTAGATGCGCATCGCCGGCTCCTACCCGGTGATCCAGGTGTCGTAGAGCCAGGTGCGGGCCGTGGACTCGGTGGTGAAACCGTGCACGGTCGGCGCCAGGCCGAACACCTGGGTCTCGTCGTAGAGCGGAATGGCGTAGCCCTCGCCGAAGACCCGGTCCTCGACCGCCTGGATGGCCTTGGTCCGCGCGGCCGGGTCGAACTCGAAGGCCTGCGCGCGCACCAACTCGTCGAGCTTCGCGTCCGGCACGGGCGCGAAGAACTCGTTCTGTGCGGTGCTGTCGAACGCGGTGCGCAGTACGTCGGCCTCGGCGCGCGAGGTCTGGCCCTGCACCAGCGCCCAGTTGTCGGGACGGGAATTACGGATCGACTCGTATTCGGTCTGCGACACGGTGTGGATCACCAGATCGACGCCTGCCTTCTTCCACTGGGACTGCAGTAGTTCCAGCACCGGCTGCGACACCTGGTAGAACGGTGCCACCCAGACCTCGAACTGCAGGCGCTTGCCGTCCTTGGCCCGGATGCCGTCGCCACCCTTCTTCCAGCCCGCGCCCTCGAGCAGCGAGTTGGCCTTGTTCAGGTCGTAGCCGAGGTACTTGCTCGCGTCGCCGCGATTGGGAGTGTCCTTGACCAGGATGCTGTTCGGGATCGGGTAGCTCGGCGAGAGCACCGTCTCGTTGATCTCCTTGCGATCGGTGGCGGCCTGAAGGGCCAGGCGCACCTCCTTCTCCACGATCGGCGTGGCCGAATCCAGCTGCACCGACAGCTTGTTGGTCTGGCCCTGCACCGCGAACGCCTCGATCCGGCCACCGTTGGCGGTCACCGTCTCCTCGTCGTAGGGGCTGATGTTGCGCGCGATGTGCGCCTCACCCGACTGCAGCGCACCGACCCTGGTCCCGGCTTCCGGCACGGTCTTGAAGACCACCCGCTCCAGGTAGGCCTTGCCCTGGTGGCCCGAACCCGTCGGCGCCCAGTTGTAGTCCTCGCGCCGCTTCAGGGTGATGCCGGTGTTGCCGGTGACCGACTCCACCACGAACGGACCGGACCCGATCCAGTTCTTGGCCTGACTCTGCCCGTTGAGGTCCCGCTCCAGGAACGGCTTCGCCAGAATGGACCCGGCCCGGTAGAACGAAGCCACCTGCAGGAAACCGGCATTGGGCTTGGTGAAGGCCACCTCGACGGTCAGCGGATCGATCACGGTCGAAGCCCGGTAGTCGGAGAAGAACCGGTCCGGCGGAACGCCGAGCGCCTTGTCGCCGAGAGCGTGCTGGTCGTAGTTGGCTTTCACGACCGCCGCATCGAGCGGGTCACCGTTGCTGAACGTGACTCCCGCGCGCAAGCGGAAGGTGTACTTCAGCTTGTCGGGGCTGACCTCCCACGACGTGGCCAGCCAGGGCTTGATCTCCCCGGTCTCGGGATCCTGCCAGGTCAGGCGCTCGGCAAGATTGTTGGCGACCTGACTGTTGGACCAGATCGAGTTGACCGGCGTCCACGCTGTGTACTCGATGGGATCGTAGAAGTTCAGCGTGCCACCGAAAACCGGGTCGCCTGCCGCCTCGTTCTGCGACGACGGCCCACCACACGCGGCCAGCACGGTGGCGAGGGCGATGGCCGCGGTGCCGGTGGCCAGAAGGTGACGGAATCGAATATTCCTCATGTGGTCGTGGGTCTTTCGTCGGAGCGGACTGTGTTGCTTACACTCCGGAGGTTAAGTCCGCGACCGTCACATTCCGCGATTTCGGATCGCCAAGAATGCCTACACCATTATTCAAGTTTCGCTTCACGATCGGGTGGCGTGCTCGATTCACTAAAACTGAACAAATCACGAAGTGCAACTTGGTTGTTCGCGGACTTGTCGTTGTGCAGACTTCGCGAAATGTCATCGAAAAGATTCTCCGCGGCGACGGTGCTCGTGGCCGTCACCCTCGTCGCCTCCGTGCTGACGGGCTGCGCGGCCTCGGGTAACCGGGTCGCGGGCAGCGACGACGCGGGCCCGCCGGTCGCCGGTGGGACCTTGCGTTTCGCCGTGCTCGACGCACCCGCCAACCTCGACCCGCATTCGGGCAGTTCGTATCCGGAGTCGCTCATCACGAGCAACATCACCGACAAATTGACCTACCAGAATCCCGAAACCGGGGTCATCGAACCGTGGCTGGCCAAATCCTGGGATATCAATCCGGAACTGACCGAATTCACCTTCCGGCTCCGCGACGACGTCACCTTCACCGACGGTTCGAAATTCACCGCCGATTCGGTGAAAGAGAATTTCGACCTGCTCGGATTCGGTGACAAGGCGCTGGGCATCGTGCCGGTGACCGCGTACTGGGTCGGCTACACCAGCACCACGGTGCTCGACCCGGCGACGGTCAAGGTCGTCTTCAATCGACCGAACGCCGGTTTCCTCCAGGCACTTTCGCTGTACTTCTCCGGCATCGTCGGTCACTCGACCCTGCAGCTGACCAAAGAGCAGCGCGCGCTGGCGCAGAATCTGGTGACCACGGGTCCGTTCATCGTCGCCGAGCACGTCTACCAGCAGAAAACGGTGCTGAAGAAGCGTCCCGGATATAACTGGGCGCCCGCCAGCCGCAAACACAACGGCGAGGCCTACCTCGACGCCGTGGAGATCTCGGTGATTCCCGAGGCCGCGGTCCGCACCGGTGCGCTGCGCGCGGGGCAGGTCGACGCGATCCTCGACGTCAACAACACCGACGAGGCGCCGCTGAAAGCCGAGGGCTACCGGATCGTGCCGCAGTTGATTCCCGGGCGCGATATCTCCTTCGACCTCAAGACCGACCGGTTCCCGACCGACGACCGTGCCGTGCGGGAGGCCGTGAAGCTGGGCTGGAACCGCGACGCGCTCGCCAAGACGGTGCTCACCTCGAGCTACAAGGTCTCGAGCTCGGTGATCTCCTCGCGCGTGCCCGGCCACGTCGACTTCTCCGCGGAACTGAAGCAGGACCGGACCAAGGCCGAGCAGATCCTCGAATCAGCGGGGTGGAAGAAGGGCTCCGACGGTATCCGGGTGGACGCGCAGGGCCGCCGACTCGAACTCGCCCTGCTTGGCATCAACAACCTGGTCAACAACAAGCCCGCCTACGAGCTGATCCAGCAGGATCTGCGCAAGATCGGCATCGACCTGAAACTCGACGTGCTGCCGATCCCGGACTACACCGCCGCCGCCACCCAGCAGAAACGCTGGAACATCCAGGTGGCCAACCAGAGTCGCGCCGATGTGGCGGTGCTCGAGCAGGTGTACTCGCCGCAGTACACCAACC
>NZ_JBHWZY010000149.1:0-10577 GCF_042727815.1 Nocardia sp. NPDC060220 | reverse complement strand
GTGCGGAAGTTGACCCAGCTCAGCGGATCCCAGAACCAGGTCGGTCGTTCACCGGCAACGCCTTGTGGATCGAACACGAATGTGCGACTGCCCTTGGCTTCCTGCACATCACGGGTCGCGTCGACCACGTCACGCTTGTTCGACGTCGCCAGCACGGGCCCGATCGCGGAGAGGATCGCCGGAATGACCCGCGAGGTGGATTTGCCCTGTCGCGGGCCCCAGATGTCGAGATGCAGGTCTTCGTAGGAGCCGTAGAGCGAGGTGCCGTCGGCGACAGCGATGCCGATCGGCACACCGGGTGAGTCGTTGGTGCCCAGCTTCATCCCCAGAGCTGCCGCCTTCTCCCTGACTCCGGCCTCGGTGATCGACGCGATCGCGCTACCGCTGCCCATGTGGTCGGCCTTGTCGTCGACCGCCAACCGCCCCACACCCGCACGCTTCTTCAACCGCTTGCGGATCACCACATACGCGATGGCCGACGCGATCACCAACAGCACGATCACCGTCGACGCACGCGGCCAGTGCAGCTTGCCCCGCGCCAGATCGGCGACCACCGCGATCGGGTTGATCGGAATGGTCTGCGGCACAACCGCCAGCGCGTTGCCCAGGTGCAGGGCGACGGCGAGGGTGATCAGCGCCGCGAACCCGAACATGATCATGATCAGCGTTGTGTCGGGTCCGACCGCGGCCGGATCCGTCACCTTCTTCTTCGCCACGGGTGCCTCCTTGTGTGGACGTGGTGGGTGGTCAGCGGAACGCGTCGAGGCGCCAGCCCTGCGGGGTCTGCACCACCGTCGCGATGACGGTGCTCGGCGGTAGCTCTTCGGTGCGGCCGTTCGGGTAGACGACCGTTTGTTCGATGCCGATCTTGTACTGCGCCACCGCGGGATCGGCGCTCGCGGGCGCCGGCTCCCCCGAGGCGAAGGTGAACGCCTCCACGCGCGCTTTCGCCTTGGCCCAGTCGGCCCACTGCAGCGACGGTTTCGGAGTCGCGGTGGCCCCGATCGAACTGTCCAGCATACGTATCATGCTGGGCCCCAGCCATTCTCGCGCGCGCTGCAGCGAGGATCCGGGTTGCTCGGTCGCGGGGTACCAGGTGTAGACCTCGCGCAGCGCGACCACCGCGACACCGTCGGGAGTCGTCGGGTCGACCGCGGCTTCGAGCAGACGCGTGGTGGAAGTCGCCTCGGGACGCGTCGGCTCGGCATCACCACTGCACGCCGGAACCGAGAGCAGGACTGCCACGAGCATCACCGCCGGGGTTGTGCGGATTCGTGTTCTCTCCCACCAGGTTATCGCTGGTCGCGTGGTCACAACACCCTCCTCGCCCGTGCGTCGCCGGGCACCGCCACCTCGGCGACACCCCCGCCACCGCGGTTGCTCGTCGGCGGCACCGACTGGATCAGCCGACCATTGCCCGCGTAGATCCCGACCTGTGTCGGGCCCTGCCGGCCGAACCCGCTGAACACCAGATCACCGGCGACCGCCTTCGCGATCGGGACCTCCCGCCCGGCCTCCCATTGCTGTTCGGCGGTGCGCGGCAACGTGACCGCGCCCGAGGATGCGGCGAACACCGCCGCGGCGGTCAGTCCCGGCCCGTCGAATCCGCCACCGCTCGGCCCCTGTACGCCGCCGCCGCCCCACACATACGGTGTGCCGAGCCAGTCGTGGGCGGCCTCGACGATCTGCTCGCCGTCGCTGCCCTGCCCGGGGGTGAACCGGCCTTGCGCGCCGGGCGCGCGGTACTGGGGTTCCATCGACAAGATGTTGGTGACGTAGGGCCTGGTCTCGGAATAGTGCGCCGCATACTGATTGGGCATCCCTCCGGAGGCCAGCACCGCGCCCTCACCGGCGTTGTACCCGGCCAGGGTGAGGGCGGCCAGGTCGCCCGACACGCGCCCCGCGGCCATCCAGCCCGCGATCTTGTGGGCGATCGAGCACATGTAGCGGGCTTGTCCGATGATCGCGTCACCGTCGTCCCACACGCTGGCGGACCCGTTGCCGTCGGCGTCGATGACGTAGGGCTGACCGTCCTCGGGATTGATGCCCGCCGCCGTGCCCGGCAGGAACTGGGCCAGGCCCTGAGCGCCCGCGGGCGAGGTGAGCCCCCGCCGGAATCCCGACTCCTGCTTGGCCTGCGCGGCCAGCAGCGACGAGGAGATCTCCGGGCACACCGTCCCCGCGCGGCGATACCAGATCTCGAGTTCGGCGGGTACCTTCCCATCGGCCAATGCCCCACCGGCGCTGCCGAATCCGCGCACACAGTTCGGATCGCTCGAAAACGCCCGCGCGCCACCGACATCCGGGGTCGGCGCGCCGTCGAGCCACGGCATCGGGTCGATCTGACGACCGCCGGTGAACCGGCCACCGGGCACGATCTCGAAATGCAGGTGCGGACCGCTCGATTCGCCCGCGGACCCGACCATCCCGATCGGCTGACCCGCGGTCACCGTCTGGCCGGTGCGCACCTTGACGCCGGCGTCCCACATGTGGCCGTACACCGCGGAGTAGGCGCGACCGTTGGTGTCGACGGAATCGACGACGATCCAGTTGCCGAAACCGGAAGCGGGACCGGCGGCGACGACCCTGCCATCGGACACCGAGTAGATCGTGGTGCCGTCGGTGGCGGCCATGTCGATGCCCTTGTGATCGCCGCCGCGCGAACCGAACACATCGGAGATGGTGAACGTTCCGGTCTCCAGCGGCAACGTGCGGCGCAGCGGACCCACACCCGCAGCCAGCACCGGTGTTCCGGTGACCGCCGGATTCGATGTCGGCGCGGCAGCACTGGTCGAGCCCGCGCGATTGTCTCCACCGAGTTCGGGCAGCGTCGGCACCGACGATCCGACCAGCACATCGCCGGTCTCGCAGGTCTCATCCGAGGACGGCAGCACGATCACCAGCACCAGGGCCACCAACCCGACGACCGAGCCGAACACCGTCATCATCATCGTGCGGACGTTCACCGGCCGCCTCCCCGCGGTCCGCGCCGGGCGCCGATTCGCGCAACGTCCGCCGCGGCGGAGTTCATGTTCGGCGCCGGGACTCGTTGAGCGTGTCGGCGAGCGTGCGGTTCATTTCCGCGGCGGCGGCCAGCTGTTGTTGCAACAGCGCCACTTTGCGGCGTAGCGCGGTGGCGTCCATGCGGTCCAGGCTCGGGTCCTGGGTCGCGCGGACCCAGTTGCGCACCGAATTGGCGTGCACGCCGATCTGTTCGGCCACCATTCGGCAGGCCTCCGATTCGCTGCGCAACTTGTCGGTCAGCGCGACCACCTGGGCGACGGCGGCATTGCGGACCTCCGGCGAGACCCGGCGATAGGACCGGTGCGGCATCATTGCTCACTCCCGTTCGAATAGTCCGGCGTGCCCCTGGGGTTGTCGCCGAACTCGCTGAAGCGCTGGTTCGTGTCGTGGATTCCGCTTTCTCGCTCCGACACCGTGAACTCCATGTGGAAAGGAATGCCCGGCCGGCGATCCTCGCCGACCTTCAGCAGGAACTTGCCGGTACCGGGCGGCGACGGCCGCTGCTGGCCGGGCTTGAGCGCCTCCCCGGTGAGGGCCTGCGGCGCCGACCAACTCGTCACCATCTCCTGCTCGGCCGAGGTGAACGGCACCGTGGAGTCGAGCCTGCTGATCTCCTCGGCGGGTAGCGCGCCGAAGATCTTGGCGCGCGCGCGTTCCAGGAAGCCGATGGCCTTGGCGATCGCGGCGTCCGACCCCAGCGCCTGCAGGTCCTTGATGGTGTGGCTGATCATGATCAAAGCGGTGGCCAGGCCACGCTGCAGACGGGTCAGTTCGTCGACGCGGTCGACCATGAAGTCGCCGAGCCCGAGCACCTGCCACAGCTCGTCCATCACCACCTGGAAGTAGCGCTGCGGGCCGAGGTCCGCGTCGGCCAGCACGTGCGCGGCCTCGACGGACGCGAAACCGTCTGCCCAGCAGGCCAACATGACCGCGGCCTTGAGCTTCTTGTCACCGCTGGGGATGTGCGAGACGTCGATGCACACCGCCACGGCGCTGGTGTCGATCGGAACGCTGGTCTGGCCGTTGAAGATCGCGCCGAACGGGCCCTGGGTGAGCGCGCGCAACGATCGACGCAGTCCCTTGATCGCGTTCTGGTATTCGTCGGCGTTGTCGGCGCCCGCGTCGAGCATCATCTCGGCGCCGCCGCCGACGATCACCTCGAGCAGGTTTTCCATGATCGGCGGTTTGTCGGGGGTGAACCCGCCGGGCTGGTAGAGGATGCGCAGCGCGGTGGCGATCAGCGTTTCCTCGAAGTCGGCGACACGGGCGCCGCGAACCAGTTCCACCAGGCCCGCGATCAACGTCACCTGCCGAGCGCGCAGATCCTGCAGCACCTGACGTTGCAGTGCGGGTTCGTCCGCCAGGCGTGGCACCACCGAACCGAGCACGCCCGCGGCCAGCGGGTTCAGCTTGCCGTGTCCGTAGCCGAGGTCGATCACCTGGCCGCCGACGAGTTCGACCATCTTGCGATAGTCGGGTTTCACGTCGGCCAGGATCAGCGGGGTGATGCCCTGGGCGATGCCGCCGAGCACGATCCGGCGCACCAGCGAGGACTTGCCGAAACCGTTGAGGCCGAGCACGAACAGGCTGGGTGCGGTGATGAAACTGCCGCGCATGAACCAGTTCATCGGGTCGAAGCACACCGGGGCGCCGGTGTGCAGGTGCGAGCCGAGTGGGGTGCCGATCAACGGCGCACCGGCACCGACCGACCACGGCCACAGACCCGCGACCTGGGCGGTGGTGGCGCGATACTCGACCGGGCGGCCGACGACGTTCATCTTGCCGCCGCCCGCGCCCGAGTACCCGCGGTCGGTCAATTCGGCGGTGGTGCGGTCGAACCCGTCCTTGACCACGGCCTCGGTGCGCGCGTGCGCGTTGTTGCGGCGCAGATCGTCGGTGTGGATCCGGAACGTCGCCCAGGCCGCGCGCAGACCCGACTGCTCGCGGGCGATCATCTCGTAGCGGGCGCGGGTAGCGTCGTCGAGCAGCGAGGGGCCTTGCGAACGCCGGTCCGGCTTGGTCGATTTCGCCGACCGGCCCGAACCCATCGCCCGATCGGCGGCCTCGTCGGCCCGGACCGCGCGCACCGCCTTCGCGGGTCGCGCCTTCTTCATCGGCTTCGGTGCGGCCTGCTTGGGACGCCGGCGCGGATCACCCTGTGGGCGTTCGTGCTCCAACCGGGGACCGTGATCCTGGTCGCGCAACCCACGCTCGGCGCGCGCCCTGGCGCCCCGATCGGCATCCGGACGCGGACCCCGCGTCCGCCGCTCGCCCTCGCGCGATCGACGCGGCTCGTCCTCGCGTGGCCTGCGTGGCTCCTCGCCACGGGGCCGGGGTGGACGACCTCGCTCGGTGCGGGCTTCGTCCCGTGCCCGGTGCTCGACCGGTGGACGGCCTTCGGCCGTGCGTGATCCCCGCGCCGAGCCTTCTCGCTCGTCGCGGTCGGTGCGCTCGTCGAGGCCGAGCACGTCGTCGCTCACGCGCGGCGCGCTCCCCGCGGGCCGTGGCTCGCGTTCGCCGCGGATGCGCGGCGGCCGGTGAACCGGGCGCAACGCGACGTCGTCGCGATCGCGCACCGGGGGTTCGTAGTCGCGTCCCATAATCGCCTCACCCCGCCAATGCCTTCGGAATGGTTGCGTGTTCGGGCAGGATCACGCCGCAACCGAGAGATGCCGCGAACGCCGCGGACTGGTAGCGATAGCAACGCCGGATCTTGAGCCGAGCCTGCGTGGACAGGTCGCGGGTGATGGCCTCGATGCGGGGCAGATCACCGCGCAGCGGCTCGGTGATCGTGACCAGCGCACCGAACCGGGTGACACCGTGTCCGCGCGCCTGCTCCTCGCGCGCCTGCTGGGTGGCGCCGACGCGCAGCGTCGCCGCCGCCGAGACCACGCCGCGTTCGCTCTGCTGGGCCACGAGCGCGTTCTTGAAGTCGTCGTCGACGATCTCGGCGGCGTCGGCGGCCGAGTGCGGCCGGTAGACGATCGCGATGCGTTTGCGTGGCACTTCGGGATTGGGCGCGAGCAATCGCTGCAACACCCGCTCGTCCACCGCGCCCTCGGGCGCCGCGTCCATTTCCCAGGTCACCGAGCGGCCGCCGTCGTGGATCAGGTGATCCCACTTCTCGTCGTAGGACACCGGACCCGCGTCGTCCCAGCCGAGGCCGTGCCCACCGGGATCGGCCGCGGCCACCTCGAGGTCGGCCTGCGAGGCCGGGTCGTAGCTGCGGCGGATGAAGGAGATGACCTCCTCCGCCGACATCGGCTGCGCCCGCACGCCGGCCTCGGCCAGCGCCGCGCAGATACCGGGCAGCCTGCGCCCGATCTCCACCGCTTCCTCGGCCGGGTTCTTGCGCCGCTCGGCGGTGGTCGCCTTGAACGTGATCGCCACCCGCGGCAGCAGTTGCACACGCTCCTGCGGCAATTCGGTCGCCAGCTCGTACATCACCTGCTGGGCCAGATCGGGGGCTTCGGGGCGGGTGATCGTGGACACCTCGTTGAGCAACCGGTTTCCGGTCTCGGGCACCGTGTCGATCACCGGCACCACCGCGACGATGTCGCTGGTCTGCCCGACCGAGGCGAGGAAGGTGCCCCAGGCCGCGACCCAGCGATCGATCACCGGCTGGTCCACCGCCTCGTGCCCCTGCGGCCAGGCCCGCAACACCACCGTGTACTGCGCGAACGCGGGCAGATGGATCATCCCGAAGTGATACCCACCGGCGTCGATGCCTTCGTAGAGCTTCGACGGCGCGAGCAGCCCCGGCAATTTCGTGACTCCGCCGGGGATCCGGGAGAACCGGCCACCGCGATACACGTGCTCGCCGTTGTTGCGCGAGCGCCTCCAGTTGAACATCATCAGTCCCGTCTCATAGCCCGAGCGGCCCCCCGTCCGCCACACCAGGGGCACCATCACCAGCGCACCGAGCCCGCCGACGACGAGGCCCCATTTGAATCCACCGACCATCGCGCAGATCAGTGCCGTGATCACCACGACGAAACCGATCACGGTCTCTTCCCAGCGCAGGCCGAAAAGGCCCGCGCTGCGCGGTTTCTGCCACAGCCCGTACGAGCGGCGCTCGTAGGTGTCGGTCGCCGAGGTCGTCATCGCGGAATCGTGCTCCTGCCGAGGTCGGGTGAACGATTCGCCCAGCGGTCACCGGCGACGTCGCCCATCGATTGGTCCGCGCGCGAGGTGGTGTTGGCCGCGGTCCGAGCGGCCGCCACATTGCGGGCGCCGGCGGGTACCGAGCCCGAACTCGTCGTCGCGGGCGCGGGCGCACCCCCTCGTGGTGGCGGTGTCGGTCGTGGCGCCGCGCCACCGCCGCCGCTTCCCCCGCCCCCGCCGGGTCCACCGGGCCGCGGGCCCGCACCGCCGTTGCCGAAGTAGCCCGCGGAGCCGGGCGCCGCCACCGGCCGAGAGGCGACAGCCTTGGTGCCGATCGCACCGAGCCCCATCGCGGCTACCGCCGCACCACCGGCCACCATCAGACCCGAGCCACCGGTGCCGACCGTGGCCACCGCCGGCGCGACCAGGCGCATCAGCGCGGGCAGCACGAACGCCACGCTGCACAGCAGCACCAGCGCGACCAGCATCCGCTGCGCGTCCTCGCCGCTGGGCAAGCCGCCGGAGTCCGTGGTCTCGTCGACGTGGCCCGCGGTGGTGAACGCGATCATGTACACGATCGCGGCCACCGGTTTGAACAGCATGAACGCGATGATCCAGCCGACCAGTTTCTGATACGACTGCTTGCCGGTGCCCGTCGCCGAGGCGGCGGCGGCCAGCGGCAGCACGCCCGCGGCGACCACCAGCAGACCCTGCCGAACGATGGCGAGCACGATCTGGGCGAGCGCGCCGAGCAGGCCGACGATGGCGATGATCAGCACCAGGCCCGGCGAAAAGGCCTGCAGCTTACTGGTTTTCACCATCAACTCGGCCATGTTCTTGGCATTGCCGCCGGTGGCGTCGTCGATGATCCACTCGGAGAACTTGTCCGACGCTCGCGTACCCGCGACGATCACCGCACCCAGCATCCACGAACTGAACACCACCCTGGCGAACAGGCGGAACGATTCGGCGGCCTCGCTCACGGCCGCCCCGCGTCTGGCCTCGGCCAATCGGCCGCCGGTGATGATCACCGAGGCGATCAACAGCAATATCTGGATCTGATAGGTGTAGTCGTTGATCTTGGTGAACAGTGCCCCCGAGTCGCTCACCGCCTCGTTGGGCACCTTCATCCAGAAGGTCAATGCCAGGATCAGCGCCTCGCCGAGGCCCTTCATCAGCGAGTCGACCACCTTGCCGAAGGTGGAATCCCACGCCTTGTCCTTGACCGCGGTGGCCGCGTCGCCGGGGTGGGAGGCGGCATTGCCCGCCTTGCACACCGCCGACGCCGCGTCGCCGAGCGAGACTCCGGGGATCGCGACGCTGTCGAGGGTGTCGTGCAGTTCGTTGCACGCCTCGTCGAAGCCGTAGGTCTGGCCGTAGGCCACCGTCGGCGTCGCGATCATCACGGTGAAGATCACCGCGAAAATGGTGACGATCCGCCTCAGCATAGTTGGCACCCCTCGATGGTCCGCGCGGAATCGATCCGGGCTGTGCTGTACCTCGATCACCATGTCGTCCACCCCGCCAGCGATTCCACGTATTCGGTCTGGGTATTTGCTGTCGTCGACGGTTTGAGCCGCCAGTCACCGGCGTCCCACACCACGATCATCCGCATCGCGGCGTACAGCTGCTTGCCATCGATCACCGGGCCGCGCGAAGCCAGCCGCACGATCGCCAGATCCTCCGCGAAATCGTCGATCTTGAACGCGTCGGAGGCCACGAAATACCGGGTGACCTTCTCCGGCTGCTGTTTGGGCAGCCGCTCGCCCGACAACGCGGAGTCGTAGGCGGCCAGCTGCGCTGTGCTGACCCGCAATTGCGTCACATACAGGTCGCGGTCCGCCGGGCGGGCGTTGAGCCGGTAGGTGATCTGCGCGGCGGCCAGTGCGGCGCCCTGAGGTGTCCGCGCGTAGCCGACGGCGAGTCCGTCCTCGATTCGCGACGGCCCGTCGGAAGTGGAGAACGGCACCGACGCGCCGTAGACACGCTGCCAGCCGTGCGGTTTCGTGGTGCCCTCCGGCGCGCCGGTCAGCCAATCCGGGTCCGCGGCGGTACGTTGCGTACCCGGTTGCTGGGCCAGCGGCTGACCCGCCGGATTGTTCGGGATGTCCACCCGCCTGCCGAGCAGGTCGACCTCGGGTTCGGCGAATCCCGTTCCGCCCGCGGCCTGGGCGGGCGGCGGCGCGTTGTCCACCTCGCTGCCGCCGTCGCGAGTGAAGTACACGACGGCGCCGACGACCATGATCAGGGCGAGCAGGGCACCGGAGGCGATCATGCCGAAGGACGCGCGGTCGCGCGTGCCCGGCTCCTTCTCGCTCACTGCGGTGCCTCCAATGTCACAATGTCCTGCGGTAATTCATCGATCGGGTCGACCGGCCGGTCGGTGGACCGGGGATCGGGTAACTGCAGCCGCCAGTCTCCGCCGTACCAGCTCACCGTGGTGTGGTTCACCGCCCGTGACCGGTCGGAGTATTCGGTATAGACGTCGACAGTCGTTCGCTCGTCACGATATTCGGTAATTTTGTAACCCAACAATTTCGGCGCGTACTCCGCCGTGGCGGGTCCGGTGATCGACAGCTGTACTCGGTTGATCGCCCACTCGTCCCGCGCGGGCCCCGGGACGAGTTCGGCGTTCACCACCTGGGCCCACTGACTGTCCGGCGCCACCGACAACCGGATGGTGTGGGTCAGTGCCGCCAGCCCGGCCCCGCGCGGGGAATGCTCGAACCCCGTCGCGGCGCCCTGCCCCACTGTTGTCGGGCCCTGATCGGTGTGCGGCAGGGAGATGCCCTGGTAGTCCTGCCAGCCCACCCCGGTCGGCGCGGCTGTCAGGTCGGGGCCGGTATCACCACCGCCGCCACAGCCGACGGCCGCGGCGAGCAATGCGATACCGACCGCAACCGGTCGTGTCACTGTGGAATTCATGCCGGCAGGAAGGCCAGCGCGATCGCCGACGCGGTGCTGGCCACCGAGGCACCGATCAGGCTCATCAGGACGCCGTGTGAGGCGTCGTTGACCGCCAGGTCGCTGCGGAACGCGATCCACAATCGACCCGCCGACAGGATCATCCAGGCCAGGCACGACAGCAGGACGAACCAGAGCAGCCAGTTGAGCAACTGCATCATCGGCGCCAACACGTCGGCCGGGATCTGTTTATAGGCGAGCACGGTGATCACTAACCGATGACCGCACTCATGATCGTGCCGGCGCTGGTCGCCACGACGCCACCGATCATGGCGCCCGCCACCATCTTCGGCGATTCGAGACCACCACCGGTCCAGCGCTCCCACGCGAACTTGCCGCCCGCGTAGGTGATGCCGCAGATGCCCGACAGCAGCACGAACCAGGTGAGGTAACGCACCAGCTGCAGGATCTTCTCCGAGCCGGGAGGAGCCTCCGGGGTCGGGTTACCGACCTGGGCCAGCACGGTGCCGTACGTGTCCTGCACC
>NZ_JBHWZY010000148.1:0-10723 GCF_042727815.1 Nocardia sp. NPDC060220 | reverse complement strand
CATCTTGTACAGCAGGTTGTCCCGGAGGACACCGGCGTTGTTCACCAAGATGGTCGGCTGGCCCAGTTCGCCGGCAACCTTCTCGACAGCCGATTGGACGCCGGCTTCATCGGAAACGTCGACGCCGACAGCGATTGCCGTGCCTCCGGCTCGCTCGATCGTTTCGACGATGGGTTTGCAGGCTGCCTCATCGAGATCGACGATGGCAACCGCGTGGCCGTCGCCGGCCAGCCTGACGGCTACTGCCGCCCCGATGCCGCGCGCGGCGCCTGTGACAATGGCGGTGCGAGTTGTAGTCAACAGTTCACTCCTGTTCGGATTAGGGGAAAAGGAAGGTCGGAAGAGGTCGAATGCCAAGGATCAGCCAGGTAGATGACCTCGAATCAGCAGGTAAGCGAGTGCTGTCACGAGCTGTTGAATCGGATCTACCAAGTCGATATTCATCGTCTACTCCCATTTAGGCCGGGTCGAATTTCGAGACCAGCCACGCGTTGCCGTGGCGTTCCACTTCCATGCGGACCGTCGTACTCGTAGTGATCGGCTCTGTGGAGTCGGCTGTTGTCGTGGACTGGTTCAGGAAGACCATGACGTCGGCGCGGTCTTCGGTGAACTCGGTGATCGCCTTCCCCACCACAGTCGCCGAGGTGTCGATCCTTTTCTCCTTCGCCGCGGGGATAACGACGTCGCGTGTGAAGGTGCCGTAGTACCCGGCGAACGCTCCGGTCAGCAGGTCGTTGGCGTGTTCGAGGTCGGAGTCGACGGTGTCCGATCCGTAGCTGAGAATCGCCACCGCGGCATGGGTGGCTGCGTCGACGGCGGACTGCTGCTGCGTCGATCCCGTAACCACGTCACGCGGAGTAACCACGAATGCCAGATAGGCCCAGCCGGATACCGCGACGAGGGCAGCGCTCGCACACAGCACGAGTACAGCTCGCGATCGTGTTCGAAGATGTTTCAGCACAGGTATTTTCATGCCACGAACTCCACTTTCGACATCTTGTAGCGGTTGTGATCGTCGGTCATCGTCACGCGGAGACGCCAGCTTCTGGTCTCGTTCTCGGCGCCGGCGGCGTTGGTGACCGACGAGGTCGCGTACACCAGCACGGTCGCTGTTTCGTCGTCCCTGGATTCGATGCCCTGAGCGACTACGTCACCGGTAGTGACCACTTTCGCTTGCTGCACAACCGACACGAATGCTGCCGACCGTGCCTCGAAGTCCGTTTTGAATGCGCCGGTGGATTGGTCGAGGACCTTCTTGACATCGTCTGGCGCCGAGGCGTCACGGATCGAGATCATCGCGAGTATTCCCGACCTGGCGGCATCGAGAATCTCGGCGTTCTCGATACGCTCCCGCTCTATGGCGCGGTGGTCTCGCAGCGACGTTGCCGCGAGGCCGGTGAATACCGCCGCGACGATCGCGAATCCGATGGTCGCGGCAATCAGCCGGTCGGTGCGGCGCAAGGCATGCAGCAAGGCGGTCAAACGGTCAGCCATCTCATTTCTCTCCCGTCTCGAGTGGGGTGTTCTCGCCGAGCGGGACGTAGCCGGCGGGGTCTTTGCATTGCTCGACTGTCGGTGCACGCCGCCCTGGGGTTTCGGTGCAGGGCAGATTTCGGGCGCCGCGAGCGACTGTCGGATCATCTTGCGGCACAGCGCAGAACGCGGGTGTTTGCAGCGGAAGGGGTGCGGAGTCCACAGGTGAACGCCGTTGATCGGGCGGAAGGAAACCCGTGGTGCATGGTGGCGGCACGTTGAGGTTGAGGTTGAAGTCGAGGTTGCCCATCGACGGCTCCGAGCCGGCGGCCACACTCTGGATCGCTGCTGCGACCGCCGGGTAGATGACGAGGATCTGTTCGACACTGAGGTTGTAGATCCGCAGGACGTCGGCGATGGAATGGAGGTTGGCGAGGGCCCGGGGAAGCGGTGTCGCGATCTCGGTGAACAGGGCAGCGCCCGCCTCTCCCGCCGGGCCACCGTTGTCGATCAGGCTGCGCAACGAGCCATCTCGGTCGGCAACCGTTCGGGTGATGGAACCTAGGTAGCCAGACCATGCGCGAATAGACTCTGTGCTCGCTACTTGGGTGTCGAGCAGTGGTCCGGCTCCGTCGATCAGCGCCCGCGTCGGGCCGATGTTCGCCAATCCTTCATCGATGAATGCGCCTGTCCCATCGATGATCTGCTGCAGATCGTTGCCCTTGTTGCGGAACGCCGTACCGCTCTCGTCGATGAGAGCACGCAGATCATCACGCGGAACATCGGCCAACGCGAGATCCAGCGTGTCGATCAGTTCCGCTGTAGGGGTGGGCAACCGGCCGCCGACGATCGTGTCGCCGTCATGTAGATAGGGGCCGGAGTCGGTTTGCGGCAGCAGTTCGATGTACTGCTCGCCGATGGCCGATCGACTGTGCACTTCGGCGACGATGTCGGTCTTGGGGATGTCGACAGCACCGTCGAGGAACATCGTGACGACAACGGAACCGTCGTCGACACGGAGGTTGTCGACGACGCCGACCTGGATGCCGCGGTAGGTGACGTTCGATTTCTCGTAGAGTCCGCCGCCCGAAGGGAGCACGAGTTCTACTGTGTGGCGGCCGATTCCGAGTATGGCGGGGACGCGAAGGTACTTCATCCCGATCCAGGCGACGGCTACAACAGTGATCACAGCGAACGCGATCAACTGGTATCTGACGAGTCGCGAGAGCAGCATCAGTTACCGCCTTGTTCGGTGGGACGGGTTTGCCCCAGGTTCAGCGGCGTGATGAGCGGATTGCCCTGGATCGGCGGGAACGGCGGAAGCTGGCCGATGATGCCGCCGAGCGAGGCGAGCTGCCCCATCGCGGGTGTCCCGGTCAGCAATGCCCGGTCGAGCCGGGCGGTCGTCAAATCCAGATTCAAGAACAGATTCGCGAAGTCGCCTTGCACGGCGTTGCGATAGGAGTTCATCGGGAACGGCAGGGTCGCGAGCAGTGAGAGCGAGGACGTCAGGGACGGTCCGGAGTCTGCCAGCGCACGTAATGCCGGCTCCAGTGCCCGGAGGTCGGCATCGAGGTCCGCGCGGCTCGCGGTGATGAGCGCGTCGGCCGAACGGGCGAATCGTCCGATGGCATCGACTGCGCCGATCAGATCCTCACGCTGCGCGTCCAGCGTAGTCAACGCGGGATCCAGCGTCAGCAGTGCCTGATCGAGGGTTTCGCGATCGCTGGCGACGATGTTCGAGAAGCGGTCGAGTCCGTCGAGCGCCGCCACGATATCGGCGTGCTGCTGGTTGAGCCGACCGGTGAAATCGCGCAGATTGTCGAGCAGGCTGCGCACAGTGTCCTCGCGACCGGACAAGGCTTCGCCTACTTCGCGGTTGATCTCGGCGAGTTTGCCGACCCCGCCACCGGTGAGCAGGAACGACAGCGTCGACAGTGTTTGCTCGGTCGTGGGATATGCGTCGGCGTTATCGAGCGAGATGCGATCACCGTCATGCAACAGCGCTGCGACTGGACTCGATTTGGGTGGCAGCAGTTCCAGGTGAGCCGAGCCGAGCAAGCTCGTGGCACCGATCTTGGCTGTTGTGCCATTGGGTAATTCGATATCGGGCTCGAGAGAGACCGTCACGAGAGCGTGTGTGTCTTCGACCCTGATCGATCGCACGGTCCCCACCGTCACATCACTCACGCGTACTCGCGCGTTTTCGGTGAGGGTGGCAACGTCAGGCATCTCGATATCGATCGACCACGAACCATCCCCGGTGCCGACAGAGCCAGGTAGAGGAAACTGGTTGATCCCGGTCCACCCGCACCCTGCGAGAACCGAAGCCGAACAAAGGACGCACACCAGGCGGGCAACTGCGCTCATCGTGGTCCTCCTGGCAGCGGAAGCGTGGGCAGCATGAGACCGGGGAAACCAGGAAGCGACGGTGGCAGTGCGGGAACCTGGACAGGCGCGGGGGAGGGGCGCGGCGCATGCGGAGCCTGTTCGAGAGCCGGATCGCTGTATTCGATCTGGTCCGGAAGCGCGCCGACCGAGTTCCCGACAACGGCGCCGATCGGGGCATAGTTGAACGCGAGCGACTTCAGCAATGGTCCGAGGTAGTGGATGCACAGCTTCGTCGATTCCTCGGCGCCTTGCTCACCGGCGGCAGCGATGGCCGAGCAGATGAACTGGACCGGGTTGGCGAAGTTCGTCATCGCCAATGCTCCTGTCAGGGAGTTCTGAGCGGGTTGATAAATGTTCTCGAGGTTCGCGAGCACGGTCGGCGACGCGTGCAGGACCTGTTCGAGGTCGCGTCGCCGGTCCACCAGGACTTGCGTGGCGCCGCCCAGTTTGTCGACGGTGTCGCTGATTCCCGCTCTGTTCTCCTCCACGAAGGCCCGCAGGTCGGCGACCGCGAGGTCGAGGTCGGCGAGGGTATCTCCCAACGACGTCTCGCTTGTCGCGACGAGCTCTGATACTGACGCAAGCCGATCTCCGAATGCGACGATCTGCGCGTGACTCTGTGAGAGCGCGTCCACCAGCACTGACAGATTCCTTACGGCGGCGAAGAGATCGGTCCGTCCGTCGGACAATGTGGTGGTTGCCCGGGCGAGGTTCGCCAGGGTCGAATTGAACGTGGCGCCGTTTCCGCGCATGGTGCCCGCGGCGTCGGTGACGAATTCACCAAGACTTCCCGGCTCACCGGACTGTGGACCCAATCGCTTCGCGAGGCGGGTGAGCTGTTCTTTGATCTTGTCCCACTCGACCGGCACGGCTGTTCGTTCTTCGGGAATCGAACCGCCGTCGGGCAGCTCGGGTCCACCGGCGTAGGCCGGGGTGAGCTGCACGAATCGGGCGGTGACAAGTGTCGGCGATACGACGACGGCTTGCGCGTCAGCTGGCAGCTTCCACCGCTGGTCCAGGGTCAAATGCACTGCGACACGGGTACCTTCAGGCTCGATCCGGTCCACGACACCCACCGTCACGCCGAGTATGCGTATGTCATCACCCGGGTACAGTCCGACGGCCGCGGGAAAGTACGCGACGATCGCCTTGTCCGTGATCCGCGGAACGATCACATAACTCACAACCGCCAGCGCGACGAGAATGCCCGCGATGGCACTGCTCACCAACATCTTTCGCTTCTGTCTCATCGCGGCCCCTCCGGTTGCGGCACACGACCGTCGCCCAGAGCGGCATCGACGAACGGCTGAATGAATTGGCCGGGTAGCAGATTTCCGACATAGGCGCTGAAAAACGGTCCACTGCCGACAGATTCGCCGAGTGTCCCCATATATTTGACGAGACCGGGCAGTGCGGCGTCGATGGAACTCTTGTTCCGCTCGAGCAGGTCGAGCACGCTGTTCAACCGCGTGAGTGTCGGTGCGAGTTGTTCGCGGTTCTCGGCGATGAGGCTACTGATCTGCTGTGCGACCGCCGACAGAGAGTTCGACAGCTTCCCGATCGCAGTGCGCCGCGCATCGAGCTCGGCGAGGATGCGGTTGCCGTCGACGACAAGGGTGTTGATCTGTCGGCTGCGCTCCGCCAGCACGCCGGTCACTTTCGACCCGTCGGCGAACAACTGCCGCAGTGCCTGATCCCGAGAGCCCAGGCTTTCCGACAAACGCGCGACGCCGTCGAGTGCGGCCTCGAGTTCTGGCGAGGATTGCTCGAGCACACCCGATGTCGTGTGCAAGGCGTCCGATAGTTGCTCGGTGTCGATCCCGGCGACGTTGTCGGTGAGTTTACCGAGTTCGGTGGGCAGGTCGTAGGGTGACCGGGTTCGCTCGAGAGGGATCGCTGAGGCATAGTCGAATCGCCGATCGTCAGAGCTGGGGGTGAGCACAACGGCTTTGCTGCCGAGTGCAGTCCGAGTCCTTGCCTGTGCGCTGGGGGTGGCGCCGAGTGCGAGATCGGGGCGGACACCCATCGTCACTTCGACGTCGGTGCCGCGCAGCGTGATGTCGCGCACGGTGCCCACATTCACGCCGGAAAATTCGACGCGATCGCCTGTTTTCAGGCCGCCGGCATCGGCGAATATTGCCCGGATCTCGCTGTCGGAGTCGAGCACAGGTAGTCGGTCGTAGTTCGAGACAGTCGCGACAGTCGCCAGAATCAATATTCCGCCGACGACGCCTGTCCGCACTGCGTTTCGGTTCTCGTATCGCCTCATTGCGGTGTCACACACCTGCCTTGTTTCTGTTGCACGAGTTTCGTGACAATCGGTGCGCCGGCGGGACCGTCGATCTTCAACGTCACCGCGCAGAGGTAGAAATTGAAGAAGCTGCCATAGGCGCCGAGCCGAGTCAGCCGCTGGTAGGCCTCCGGCAAGGCGGTCAGTACGGCCTCGATCTGTGCGCTGCCGTCATCGAGAAGTGTTGCTGTGCGGTTTGCCTGGGCAATGTCATCTCGGATGGGCTGGCGGTCGGCAATGAGTAGATCGGCCAGTGTCGTGGAAGCCGACTCGACCTGCACGAGCGCATCCGCGATCGGGGTGCCCCGTTCGGCCAGGGCCGACACCAGTTGCTGCATATGGTCGATCACCCGGGACAGCGCGCCGCTGTCGTTCCCGACGGTGCCGAGTACCGCACCCAGGTTGGTGATAACGGATCCGATCAGCGCGTCACGATCGGCGAGGGTGCTGGTGAGAATCGCGATCTCCTGCAGAATGCCGGTGATCGTCCCGCCTTGTCCCTGCAGGACACGGATCAATTCACCGGTCAAGCGATCGATCTGTTCGGGTTCCAGCGAACGCGTCAGTGGTGCCAGCCCACCGAGCAGGGAATCGATATCGAGGGCAGGGTTTGTCTGTGCGAACGGAAAGGTGCCGCCCTCCTGCATCGGCTCGTCGAGGTGGTCGCCGTTGACGAGCTCGAGGTAGCGGTCTCCGAGCAGGTTCGAGTAGCGCACGGTCAGGCGCGCATCACTCGTGACCCGGATATCGCGAGCGATGTCGAACACGACGTCCACGTCCCTGCCGCGCAAGTCAACGGCACCCACTCGTCCTACGTCGACACCGGCTACCCGGACGACATCGCCCTCGGCGAGCCCGGACACGTCGGCGAACTCGGCGCGATAGTCGATCCTGCTGTCGAGACGAATTCGCCCGAGCACCAACACGAGAAGCCCGAGAACCATGACCATGACGAGCGTGAAGCTGCCGAATTTCACAGCGTTCTTCATCGTCTACCCCCTGGGATGCCGTAGAGCATGAAGTCCAGGACGTTGAGCTGCGCCGGCCGATCCGTGGGGAGGTACGGATTCACTCCGGTGTCGGTCGCGAGGTATTTCGCCGGTCCGTTCGCGATGTCGAGAACGGGCAGTTCGCCACACCGCGGACCGCCGCTGGCAGCGACCTTCGGTAGGTCCTGGGGGTAGCGGTACGGCATCTCGCCGGCTAGCAGCGTGGCACTGATGTTTACTCCCGGCACCGCGCCACCGACGAAGGACTCGATGTCGGCGCGTGCTTTGTCCAGCCCCTGGAAGAAGCAGGGCAGCCCTGGCGAGTACTCGTCGAGCAGTTCGGTAGTCGGTCGGATCGACCGCAACAGCGCTTCGGTGGCTTGTCCGTTCGCCTCGAGCAACTCGCCGCCGGCCCGTCCCACTCCGATGGCTGCCAGGAAGAATCTGTCGAGCCCAGCTACGTTGTCCACCACAGTGTCTCCCGTTGTCGACAACGACCGCAGAGTCTCGAGGATGTCCGGTGCCGCGTCCGCGTAGACGGTGGCTACGTCGGCCGTTGCCGCCAGATCGCGCTGCAGATTGTCCAAGCTCGGACGCAACTGGGTGAGATAGGCGTCGGCCTGATCGATGGTGTGACCGAATTGCTTGCCTCGGCCGCGCAGGGCGTCGGAGATCGCCGTGAGCGTCGCGTTGAGGTTTTCCGGCGCGACGGCCTTCAACACTGTGGTCAGCCGTTCGAACAGGGTGTTGATCTCAGGGGTGACATCTCGGTTGTCGATCGTTGCCCCACTCGTAATCGCTTGTGCTGCTGGAGATTGCGGTAAAACCAGTGCAACGTACTTTGCGCCGAAGACAGTCGTGCTTTCGATCGAAGCACCGACGTTGACCGGAATCGAATGTGCGTGCTCGGGGGAGAGATCGAGCTCGATCGATACGTATCCCGCTTCTTCTCTGATCTTGCCGACGCGGCCTACCTGTACATCGAGGAGCTTCACCCTGGCTCCCGTGTCGAGGTTCAACCCGGATCGTTGCGCAAGCAGCTCGACCTTCACGCTGTCGATGAACTCACCGCGGAATTGGGCTACGACGAGCGCGGCGATGACAATGACGCAGCCGGTGAAGAGGATTCCTGCCGTGGTGACGTGGGGGTCGCGCGGCCCCGTCCGCAGTCGCCTGATCATCCGGCGAAGTTGAACTTGCCGGAGGTGCCGTACACGGCCAGCGACACCGCCAGCGTCACGAACACCACTGCAGCGAGTGACGAACGAACCGCTCGGCCGACGGCCTCGCCCACGCCCGCGGGCCCACCGCTGGCGGTGTAGCCGAAATAGGTGTGAATGAGCATCACGACGAGTCCCATCAAAATCGCCTGCAAGAAGGACCACAGCAGGTCCGTGGGTACGAGGAACGTGTAGAAGTAGTGGTCGTATACCCCGCCCGATTGGCCGTATACGACGACCGTCGCCGTTCGGCTCGCCAGGAACGAGGCGATGAGCGCCACTCCGTACACCGGGACGATCGCCACCATGCCGGCGAGAATCCGCGAGGACGCCAGGTACGGAACCGATCGCACGCCGATCACCTCCAGCGCGTCGATCTCCTCCGAAATGCGCATAGCGCCGATCTGTGCCGTCGCGCCGGCACCGATGGTCGCCGCTAGGCCGACACCGGCGATCACCGGTGCCGCGACGCGCACATTCACATACGCCGCGATGAAGCCGGTCAAGGCCTCGACGCCGATGTCGCCTAGCGTTGTATAGCCCTGCAGCGCAACGACAGCCCCGGCTGACATCGTCAAGAATCCGACGATGACGATGGTGCCGCCGATCACCGCCAAGGCGCCGGAACCGAGTGCGACTTCGGCGACCAACCGTAGTGTTTCCCGGCGATAGTGGACCAGCGCGAGGGGGATTTCGACTATCGCTTTCCGATAGAAGACCGCTTGCCTGCCGATCTCGTCGACTGCCCGTTTCAGCCACTTCGCGCGGAGAAACACGAAGCGAGCCGGTCGCGACGTGAACCTAGGTACTGCCAACGTCATTCAGCTACCCGCCGTCATCTTGATACCGATCGCCGTGAGGGCGATATTTACGAAGAACAAGGCCATGAATGCGTAGACAACCGTCTCGTTCACGGCCTGGCCGACGCCCTTTGGGCCACCCCTCACGGTGAGACCGCGTGAGCACGCGACGAGCGCGGCGATGAGTCCGAACATCCCGGCTTTGATTTCGGAGATCACAAGCTCCGGTAGTCCGGTCAACAGCGGTATGCCATCGACGAACGCTCCGGGTGTGACGTTCTGGAAGTACACCGAGAAGAAGAAGCTTCCCGCGATCCCGATCGCGCACACGAGCGCATTCAGCAGCAGCGCAACCACAGTCGAGGCGAGCACACGCGGCGCAACGAGCCGCACAATCGGGTCGATGCCGAGCACCTCGAGCGCGTCGATTTCCTCGCGAATCGTCCGCGACCCGAGGTCGGCACAGATTGCGGTCGCACCTGCCCCGGCTACGACCAGCACGGTGACGACGGGTCCCACCTGGGTCACCGCCCCTAGCGTGGCACCGGCACCTGCGATATCCGATGACCCGAATTCCGCGGCAAGGATATTGAAGGTGAAACTGATCAATGCGGTGAAGGGAAGCGCGACGAACAGCGTCGGCAACAACGACACTCGCACGATGAACCAGCACTGTTCGAGGAATTCCCTGCCTTGAAAGGGCCATGTCACCATGCCACGGAAAGTGTCGAGCGACAGATAGAAGAACTCGCCGAGGGAGCGTAACGGTCCCTGGACCAGATCTCGCATTGTTCTCTCCCACTGTCGAATCGAATCAAAGTTGCGGAGTCGTCTACGAAACAACGAGCAACTCGCGGAACCGCTGGGCGTCAGCCGGTTCGGTTGCCGTGCCAAGCCATGGCAAGGCGCGCCCGGATTTGAACCGGGCGTTGTATGCGCGCCGATCAGGCGTCGATTACTTGATAGACCGCGCGCAGGTACGCCTCGCTCCGCGGCGAACCGAGGAGACCGAGACCCATCTTGTTCATCATGTAGGTGATGGTCATTCGGCGGTCCAAGTCCATGACGACCATGGATCCGCCCCACCCACCCCAGAAGCAGATTCGCCCGTCAGGAATCGCGGGAACGGTTTGAGGTTCGGGGAGGCCGTAGCCGATGCCGAAGCGCAGCGGGACGCCGAGCACGCGGTCTCTGCCGTCGCTTTGTTCCTCGAAGATCAGCTCAATCGTGGCCGGAGACAACAACTTGACACCGTCAACGCTCCCACCGCACGGGATCACGGACATGATGCGAGCGAGCGAGCGAGCATTGCCGTGGCCGTTGTAGGCGCCGAGATCTGCGCGCCGCCAGGACGCGGTGTTCGCCGCGGCAGCATCGAGTGGCGGGGACCCGAGTGCCTTGCGCATGAGGTTGCCCTCGGGAAGCGCGGTGAGGTCGAACGGAAGTGGTGGCGGCGGAACCACATCGGCGATGCGCGGCCAATCCAGTTCGTGTGCACCGATCTGGAAGTCGGCGTCCAGCGGCCCGGCGATTTCGTCGGCGACGAACTGTGCCAGGGAC
>NZ_JBHWZY010000147.1:0-10745 GCF_042727815.1 Nocardia sp. NPDC060220 | reverse complement strand
CCGAGTCGTTCGAGCGCATCCACCGCTCCAACCAGATCGGCATGGGCGTTGTGCCGCTGCAGTTCCCGGCCGGGCAGTCCGCCGCGTCGCTGGGCCTGACCGGCACCGAGACCTTCGACATCGCGGGCATCACCGCCCTCAACGAGGGTGTCACCCCCAAGACCGTCAAGGTCACCGCCACCGCCGAAGACGGCAAGGTCACCGAGTTCGACGCGGTCGTGCGCATCGACACCCCCGGTGAGGCCGACTACTACCGCAACGGCGGCATCCTGCAGTACGTGCTGCGCAACATGATCCGCGGCTAACTGCTCGATCCGGTGGCGTGACATCGTGAGATGTTGCGCCACAAGGGCATTCGTGTGCCCATGAATAATGCGACAGCCCCCGTCTCGGTTCGCCGGGGCGGGGGTCCGTGTATCCGCTAGTTGGAGGAATCATGCCCAAGGTCAGCGACGACCACCTCGCCGCGCGCCGCAGCCAGATCCTCGACGGTGCACGACGCTGCTTCGCCGAATACGGCTATGACGGCGCCACCGTGCGCCGCCTGGAGGAGGCCATCGGCCTGTCCCGCGGTGCGATCTTCCACCATTTCCGTGACAAGGACGCGCTCTTCTTCGCCCTGGCCAAGGACGACGCCGAACGCATGGCCGAAGTCGCCGCCAACCAGGGCATCGTCCAGGTGATGCGCGATATGCTCGCCCGCCCGGAGGAATTCAACTGGCTGGGCACCCGCCTCGAGATCGCGCGCCGAGTCCGCACCGACCCCGAATTCCGCGCGGGCTGGACCCAGCGTTCGGCCGAACTGACCGCCGCGACGCTCGCCCGCCTGGAGCGTCGCAAGGCCGCCGGAGCCCTGCGCGACGACGTCCCCACCGACGTCCTGCTCGGCTACCTCGACCTGGTTCTCGACGGCCTCATCGCCCGCATCGCTTCGGGCCACACCAACGAAAACCTTTCCGCCGTACTGGATCTCGTCGAAGCCTCGGTGCGGCGCAAGGAATCCTGAGTTAGGCTCGGCGTGGCCATGGAGTAGTTCAGCAGGTAGAACGCCGACTCCACAGGACGGATGTCGCGGGTTCGATTCCCGCCTCCATGGCCACCGAACTTTCCCCGATTGCGCACGGCGGGATCACCACGGGGCGCCCTTTCCCCGGCCGGGATCGGCGGGTCAGCTCGCCCAGCCATCGAGCAGGGTTCGCGAGATCCGGTCCAGGGCGGCCCGATCCGCGGACGTCAACACCGACAGCATCGCCGTCTCGTTCTCGGTGTGCGCCACGACCACCGTGTCGACCAGCGCCCGCCCCTCCTCGGTGAGCGCCACCCGCACGGCGCGACGATCCTCGCGGTCGGCGATGCGGCGGACCAGGCCCGCCGCTTCGAGCCGGTCGATGCGGCCGGTCATCCCCGCGCGCGACAGCATCAGAGTGTCGGCGAGCACCGACGGGTTGAGCTCGAAGGGCGAGCCCGAACGACGCAGTGCCGCCAGCACATCGAACTCACCGCGCTGCAAACCGTGTGCGGCGAAGACGTTTTCGATCCGAGCCATGGCGATGTTCATCAGCCTGCCGAGCCTGCCGAAGACCGCCATCGCCTCGAGTTCCAGCTCGGGTCGCTCCCGCTGCCACTGCGCCGTGATCGCATCCACCACGTCCGGTTCGCGTTCATCCATGGACACGATTCTATTCGCTGGGATATAGTTCGGTAGCGAATTATCAACCGACGAACGGAATGGTCATGACGAACACCCGCGACATCGCCCTCTGCCTTCCCGAGGATGCCGAGACACTGGGCACCGAGAACGTGCGGATGCGCCTGCTCACCGACGCGAACGCCAGCGACGGCGCGGTGAGCACCCTCGAGGTCACCATGGCGCGGGGTGCCGACGGCGCCGCTCCGCACTTCCACACCCGTTCCGACGAGCTGTTCTATGTCGCCGACGGCGAACTCCAGGTCATGGCGGGCGATCGCATCCTCACCGTCGGCGCGGGCGGCTCGCTGGTCGTCCCACGGCAGATGCCGCACGCCTTCGGCGCCACCCCGGACAGCGGCGCGCGCATCCTCATCGCCCTGATGCCCGGCGTCGAACGCTTCGAGTACTTCCGCCTGCTCGATCGGCTCATCCACGGCACGGCGACCCATGAGGAATTCGTCGCCGCCCAGGAGGAATTCGACAACCACTTCGTCGACGCGCCCGCGTGGTGGGACGAGCGCAACGCCCACCGGGTTTGAGCCGTGGCGCAGAACGCGGCCCTTGCCGCCGTACCGGGCCTGATCGAGGCATCGGCACGGCGGCAGGACACTGATCTACGCCGTCAGCATCTCCGTCAGATGATCGGCGATCGCGACAACGGTCGGCTGCTGCCAGAAGACGGTGGCCTGCAACTTGTGGCCGAACCGCTTCTCGAGCTTCTTGCGAATGGTCACCGTCATCACCGAATCGAGTCCCTGTTCCAGCAGCGGACGGCGCGGATTCAGATCCGCCGGATCGGGCAAGCGCATCTCGGCGGCGATCGTGCCCGACACCTCCGCCGCGATCAGCTCCCGCACCTGCTCGGTGGTCAGGTTCTCCAGCGACAGCACCGGACCGGACAGGGCCGAGCCTGCCGCTGAATCGTCCTCGGCCGGACGGTCGATGACCGGATACTCCATTCCGGCGACCCGGGCGATCACCGTGCCGTCCGTCGACGCGACCAGCCCGTCCACGACATCGGTGCGCTTCGGATCCAGGGCCACCTCGATGATCACCTCGTCGGCCGGCTCACCGGCACAGCGCACGTCATCGATCTGGACCACCATCCGCAGGACCGGCTCGCCGCCGAACGCGGCGGGCGCGATCGACATCACCGCATCGAGTACCGGTGCCCAGGTGGCGCTACCGCCTGCCGCGACGCGCACTCGCGCGCGCACCACGTCGGCGCCCAAGAGCAATTCCTCGACACGCCACTCGAACCCGGTTTCGGGCACCCCGACCGCGGCCAGTCGCTGGTGGACCACGCCCGGTTCGACCGGGAACATCCGGCGCGCCGCCGGGTCGTCCAGGGCCGTGGGCAGCGGCACCCCGGCTTCGACCGGCACCGAGGATGCCTCGGCGTGGATCAGCCAGGCGGCTTCCTGCTCGGGGTCCTCACCCGGTGTCCGTGAAGCGATCCGCAGCAGCCCACGATCCGGATCGTGCACGACCTGCACCTCACGCTCACCGTCGGTCAGCAGGGGATGGCGCATCGCCACCCCGGCGAGCTCGATCGCGGCGTCACCGAGCACACCGGCCTGCCGGAAGGTCTCGACCAGCACGGCGGCGGGGACGATCTCGGCGCCGTTGAGCGCGTGGCTACCCGGATAGGGGCGGTTCTCGTCCACCAGCACCGTGTTCCAGATCCGCAGATCGCTGCCCGCGACGGTGCTCGGGGTGCCGAGCAACGTGTGCGAGGCCGCGGCGTGCCCCTGGCCGGGGACCCGACCGGCCACCGAGGGGGCGTGCCACAGCCGACGTCCCTGCCACGCGTAGCCGGGCAGATCCGCCTGTGCCGCGGGCGGCTGCAGGCGGTCCAGGTCGACGAGCAGTCCCCGGCAGTGCACGGTGCCGAGCGCGGCCAGGAAGGCCTGCTGCTCCGGCACGTCGCGACGCAGGGTCGTGCCGACGAACGCGTCGTCGATTCCGCTCTCGCCGAGCGTTTCCCGAATCGAGTGGGCGACGACCGGGTGCGGCGAGATCTCGAGGAAGTCGCGGAATCCGTCGGCCAGCGCGGCCTCGACGGCGCCCGCCAACCGCACGGGATTTCGCAGGTTCGCGACCCAGTACTCGGCGTCGGCCGCCGGTTCGGCACGCGCGTCGAGCAGCGCGGTCGAGTACATGCGCACCGAATGCGGGCGATAGTCCAGGTCGGCGCCCGCCGCCGCGAGCTCGGCGAGCAGCGGGTCCATGTGCGGACTGTGGAACGCCACATCGGAGGCGACGCGGCGCACCCCGATCCCGTCGTCGGGCCACTGCGCGAGCACCTCCTCGATCGCGCTCGGGTCACCGGAGAGCACACTCGACACTGTCGACGACGCAATCGCGGCGACCAGATCTGTTCTGCCGCGCAGCTTTTCGTCGGCATCCTGCAACGGCATCGTCACCATCGCCATCGCTCCGTTGCCCGCGACCCGGCGCAGCAGGATCGAGCGCCGGCAGATCAGCCGGGCGCCGTCGGCGAGCGGCAGCGCCCCGCTGGCCACGGCGGCCGCGATCTCACCGACGGAGTGGCCGATGATGGCGTCCGGGGTCACCCCGTACGCTCGCCACATCGCGGCCAGACCCGTCTGCATCACGAAGATCATGGTCTGGATCCGGTCGACGCCGTCGATCTCGTCATCGATCAGTACCTGTCGCGGCGAGAAGCCGATCTCGGCCAGGAAGATCGGCTCCACCTCGTCGACCACCGCCGCGAACTCGGGCACGGCGAGCAGCTCGCGCCCCATTCCGCGCCACTGTGAACCGTGTCCGGAGAAGACCCACACCAGGCCCTTACCGAATTCGGCGGCCACGGTTCCCGTCACGACGCCGGGGTCCGGCCGTGCGGCGGCCAGTTCCCGCAGTCGTGCGATCAACTCGTGCTCGTCGCGGGCCACCACGGCCGCGTTGTGGTTCAGTCGCGACCGGTGATGGGACAGGGTGCGGCCGACGGCGTCGAGCGGCACCGCGCCCGCCCGGTCGCTGACCCACTCCGCGAGCCGATCCGCGTACGCGCGCAGGGCTGCATCGGAGGCCGCCGAGAGCGGAAACAGCCGGAGCCCGTCGAGCTCGGTCCGCGGCGGCGCGACCGGTGGCACGGGCGCGGCGGGCGCTTCCTCCAGCACCAGGTGCGCGACGGTGCCGCCGTAGCCGAAGCCCGAGACGCCCGCGCGCCGCGGACTGCTGCCCTCGGACCACGCGGTGTGCTCGGTGGCGAGCCGAATACCCGAAGTGTCCCAGGGGATCTCCGGATTGAGCTCGGTCGACAGCGGCGTGCGCGGGATCTCGGCGTGCCGCAACGCCAGCACCGTCTTGATCACACTGGCCACGCCCGCGGCCCCCTCGAGGTGGCCGATGTTCGATTTCACCGACCCGATCAGGCAGGGGTCGCCGACCGGACGCACCGATCCGTACACCGAGGCGAGCGCCTCGGCTTCCATCGGGTCGCCCAATCTGGTGCCGGTGCCGTGCGCCTCGACGAAATCGACTGTGGCCGGGTCGATTCCGGCGTTGCGGCAGGCCCGCGCCATGACGTGGGCCTGTGCTTCGCCCGACGGCGCCATGATCCCGTTGGTCCGGCCGTCCTGATTCACCGAACTGCCCCGGATGAGCGCGAGCACCTCCTCGCCCGCGCGCTGCGCGCTGTCCAGGCGGCGCAGCACCACGACGCCGCAGCCCTCGCCACGGCCGTAACCGTCGGCCGAGGCGTCGAAGGCCTTGCTGCGGCCGTCGGGGGCGAGCGCGCCCGCCGCGTCGAGGGTGATCGTCTGGCCGGGGGTGACGATCAGGTTCACCCCGCCCACGATCGCCAGATCGCAATCACCGTTGCGCAGGCTCTGGGCGGCCAGGTGCAGCGCCACCAGCGAGGCCGAGCATGCCGTGTCCACCGCGATGCTCGGTCCGCGCAGATCGAACGAGTGCGACAACCGGTTGGCGACAGCGCAGGTCGCCGCGCCGATGCCGGTCCACGCCTCGATGCTGGCCAGGTCCTCCAGCATCAGCGCACCGTAGTCACCCGTGCAGACGCCGACGAACACACCGGTCTCGCTGCCCGCGAGTTCTCGCGGCGCGATCCCGGCCTGTTCGAGCGCATCCCAGGTGACCTCGAGCAGCAACCGCTGCTGCGGGTCCATCAGCGAGGCCTCACGCGGGGAGATGCCGAAGAATTCGGCGTCGAAGCGCTCGATCTCGTCGAGGAAGCTGCCTCGGGTCACGGTGTTCTGGATGGCGGTCGCGAATTGTGGTGTGCGGTGCCGATATCGCGACCAGCGCTCCGGCGGTATCTCGCCGTAGGTGTCGCGCCCGGCCGAGAGCAGTTGCCAGAAGTCGGCGGGGGAATCGACGCCGCCGGGGAAGCGACAGCCGATGCCGATCACCGCCACCGGATCGACCGGGGTGTGGGAGGCGGTGTCGGAGACAGGGTGGGACATAGCGTTCTCGTTCCTGGATGCGACGGACGTGGGATCGGGATGGACGCTCACGCGGTCCACCCCGGATCACGCAGAACCTTGATGACCGCGGCCGACAGCAGCACGCCGGGCGCCGAGCCGAACAGCAGCATGTACTGACCGGGCCCGAGTTGACCCGTGGTGATCAGATGCTCGAACGACAGGATCTGGTCGCTGGCCGAGCAGTGGCCGATGTCGCGCCCGAATTCCCAGGTCGACATCTCCATGGGCAAACCGAGCGGCACCATGCACCGCTGTTCGGTGGCCTCGCGCGAACAGTTCAGGAACGCGACGCGGGCGATGTCGCCGAGCTCGATGCCCGCATCGGCGAGCGCCTGGCCGACCACCACCGGGATCTGCTCGCGCACCCGCGCCAAGGCCGCGCCCAAGGGCGAATCGGGCGCTGCGGCCACCTTGGCGGTGATCTCCTGCAGCCGGGCGAAGAAGTCGGGCGACTTCCCGAGCGAGACACCGGGCGGGAACATCGGTTCACTGGCCCGGTGGATCTCCTCGGCTTCGGGAATCGAGGTGTGGCACACCGACAGCAGCTGGGCGAAGCCGTCGGTCTTGCTCAGCACCACCGCGGAGGCGGCGTCACCGGCGACGAACAGCGCCGACATCTGCCACCGGTCCATCAGCGGGGTGCCGAAATTGTCGGCCGCCACCAACAGCGCGGTCCGCCGGTCGGGATCGGCGCGCAGGTAGTCGAATGCCATCGACAGGCCGGCGAACATGCCGTTGCAACCCTGCCGGATCTCCAACGCCGGGATCGGCCCGACGAGATGACGTTGCAGGTAGGGGTGCGGCAGCCAGCCCTCCGGGCCTTGCAGCCAGGTGCTGGCGTACAGCAGCAGATCGAATTCGTCGGCGGCCAGACCGGACCGTTTCACCGCGACTTCCGCAGCGCGCAACGCCATCTCCGGGGCGGGGATCGGACCGGCCACCGCCGCGCCGCCGAGCTCGTGGATCTCCGCGGTCTCGGCGGAGTACAAGCCCTGTGCGACAGCCTGTTCGGTGGTGACGGTCGAGGGGAGGAACGAGCCGAGGGCGGCTATGTAGGTATCGGGTGTTCGCATGAAGATCCTCAAGCAATCGAGTCGGTCTGGTCCTACCGTCCGGTCCAGTGCGGTAGACGTTTCTCGGCGAAGGCCAGTGGGCCCTCGGTCGCGTCGGCCGAGTCGGCGCGGACGCGCTCCCACGGGTAGTCGGCCTCGAAGGCGGCGGGCAGTGGCAGATTCGCCGACAGCGCGGCGGATTCCTTGATCGCACGAATCGACAGGGGCGCGCAGGCGAGCACGTCGGCGGCCCAGCGGTCGGCGCACGCGTCCAGTTCCGACTCGTCGACCACCTCGTTGACCACCCCGAGCTCGTAGGCCCGGGTGGCCGACATCGGGCGGCCGGTCAGCAGATGCCCCATCGCGACGCGGTAGGGCACCTGCCGGGGCAGCCGGAAGACCCCACCCGCGCCCGGGATCAGCCCCAGTTTCGCCTCGGGGAGCCCGAATCGGGCGTCGGTCGACGCGATCACGATGTCGCAGGCGAGCGCGAGCTCGAACCCACCGCCGAGCGCGTACCCGGACACCTTCGCGATGATCGGTTTCGCGAAGGAGAAGCGTTCGGTCAGCCGCGGATACCCCGGCTTTCCCGCGCTGCCGAACGAGGACCGGGTCGGGGCGCCGTCGCCGATCCGCTCGGCCAGTTCCGTCAGGTCCTGCCCGACCGAGAACGCCCGCCGCCCCGCCCCGCTCAGCACGACGGCCCAGATGTCGTCGTCGGCTTCGATGTCGTCCCAGATCTCGGCCAGCTCGGCGTGCATGGCGCGATTCATCGCGTTGAGCACCCGCGGCCGGTTGAGTTCCACGGTCGCGAGATGGCCGTGCTTGCGGTACTCGACGGTGCTCGACGGCGCCACGGTGGTCATCGCGGCGCCTTGCGGTCGAACCGCTCGGTCTTGGCCATGACGTCCGGGGAGTACAGCCGCAACGCCTGGTGCAGCGCGAATTCCGCCAGATAGCGGCGGAACACGTCCTGTGGTTCCTCGGCGACGACCAGCATGTGCTTGTTGGCGACCACGGCGGGCGAGGCGAGTCTGGCTGCGGCCTTGCCGATTTCGAGGTCCATGTCGGCCGGTTCGGCGACGGTGTCGATCAGCGACCGCGCCTCCGGTTCGGTCGCCCAGATCTTGCGGCCCCACAGGATCACCTCCCGCGAGAGCCGGAAGTTCGCCGATCGTCCCAGGCGCAGGTTCGCGACGCCCGGGATGATGCCCTCCTGCGCGGCGGGCAGGCTGACGTAGCTGTCGGTCGCCGCGATGACCCGATCGAAGACCATGAGCAGCTGTGCTCCGCCCCCGATCGCGAACGAATCGACGGCCGCGACCCAGGGTTTGGTGGTCGGGACGGCGGGCCAGCGCGCCGCGTCCTCGGTGTGTCCGCGCAGGATCTTCGCGATGTAGCCGGTCTCGCGTCCGAGCAGGAAGTCGAGGAAGGAGATCTTGCCCTGGTGCAGGTGGGCGAGATTGATGCCCGCGCTGAAGACTCGGCGACCGCGATAGCGTGGATGGTCCATCACGCCGCCGCGGACCACGCCGACCCGGGTCTCGGGGTCGAGCAGTACCAGGTCGACCGCGGTTTCCATATCGGCGACGTGCTGGTTGTCCTCGGCGTTGAGGCACTCGGTGTTGGTGATCGTGATCGTCGAGGTGCTGCCGCTGCGCTCGAGGCGCGCGGCAGGCAGTGTGATCGAGCCGGTGGCGCGGAAGTCGGCGAGCAGGTCGAGGGCGGCCTCGGTGGGCGCGCGCATCGCGTCGAGCAGGTGATTGCCGAGGACCGGGTCCGCGAACACGGCCTGGAAGAAGATGCCCTGATCGATCTCCCAGCCCTCTTTCGCCGGCTGCGCCACCGCGGCGTCGGCGTGCACCTGCGCGGTGCTCGGGAGCAGGCCGGGATACAGCACAGTCACGGCCGCGGCGAGCGCGCTCAGCCGAAGACCTCGCCGCAGGTCATCGGTGGCCGTTCCGTAGACGACAGCGAGGTGCCGTCGCAGGAACTGCCGACGCAGGCGGCGCAGCACGTGGTGCGCGGCCGCGGCCGCGGCGGCCGCCGTCTCGTCCCGGTCGGGAACCGGTCCGAGCGACTCCAGCAAGGCGGCGTGTTCGGTTGCCGCAGCACGTAATTCGGCCATGTCGTAGTCGAGCTGACCCACGATCGTGCGCGGGGTGATGACGATGGTCACGATGCCGCCCGTTCACGTCGCAGCGCGCGGTCCGAGGCGGCCAGATGCGCGCCGAGCGCGTCTTCGAACCGGGTGCTCGGCGCGTCGAGCAGCAACCTGCGCCGGATCGCGATCTCGATTCCCGAGACCGCGCCGAACAGCGCGGCGCCCGCGGCGATCGAGTCGGCATCGGCGCCGGGTTCGATCACGGCGTCCACCAGGCCGCAGTCTCTGGCCCGCTCGGCCGACAGCGCCCTGCCGAGTACCGCCAATTCCCGGGCCGGACCACCGCCGGCCTGACCGGCCAGCCGGTAGACCGCCATCGCGGGCCACACCCCGCCGTCACTCGCCGCCAGCTCGAAGACCGTGCCCGCCGCCATGATCCGGTAGTCGGCCACGAGCAGGAGCTCCGCGGCGGGCCCGTACGCGTCGCCGTCGACGAGGGCGATGACCGGCGCGGGGACCTGTTCGAGGCGGCGCAGCGCGCCTTCCCATTTGTTCACGTCGCCGACGCTGACCGGGCCCGGCCAGGCGAATCGCGCACCCGGTGCAGCACCGCCGATGCGCAGGACCACCGCGCACTCTCCCCCGGCCGCCGACGCGTCCTCGGCCCGCACCGCTGCCGCGAGCACGCTCGCGGTCAGTTCCGGTGCGAGCGCACCGTCGGCTGCCACCTCGGTGGTGATCATCTCAGTCACGAATTGCCTTTCCACAGCATGGTTTTCGCCCTTCGGCGCTCAGAACCGCAGCAGCGCGGTCTCGATCTGCGATCCCGGACCCATCGTCATGAGGACGCAGTAGTCGCCGGGCGCCACGCGCCCCTCGGCCAGCAGCCGCTCATAGGAGAACAGAAACGATCCGCTGGACAGATTCCCGAAATCGCGCATGACGCTCACGGTGTGGCGCAGGTCGTGCGTGGTCAGACCGAGGTTGATCTTCACCGCGTCGATCACCTTCTTGCCGCCGGAGTGCACGATCCATTGGGCGATGTCCTTGCGCCGGAGCCCGGCGTCGCCGAGTAGTTCGTCGACGACCCGCTCGACGTGGGCGCCGACCTCGTAGGGAACCTCTTTGTCGAGATAGAAGCTGAACTTGCCGGCATCGTCGTCCCAGTCGTAGCGCATCGCGTCCACCGCCCGCGTGATCATGTAGCTGGCGCGCCCGATCAGTTGTGGCGCACCGGATCGCGTGTCCGTGCCGGCGCCTTCGTAGGATTCGCCGGTGCTGATCGCGAGGGCGGCGGCGCCGTCGCCGAACAGGCTGTTCACCACGGCGGTCCGCATCGTTCCGTCGAACACGTAAGCCGCCGAACATGCTTCGGAGCAGGCGAGGACCGCCAGCCTGCCCGGGTTGGCGGCCGACCAGGAGGCCTC
>NZ_JBHWZY010000146.1:0-10747 GCF_042727815.1 Nocardia sp. NPDC060220 | reverse complement strand
CCCGACTCTCGGCGGCCGCGTCAGATGTTTATAAGCCCCAGTATCTCCGAACTCTGACCGGCGCGGAGTACGAGCTGGCGGGCCCGGTGGATCTGGGCGCCGCGGCGATGACCATCGCCGCGGCGGAGGTGATCGACCTCGGTCACATGTACTTCGTGACAGTTGGCGGTGACATCGTGGCACTGCGCTCGGGCCGGACCCGGATCGTCGGCAATATCGGTGCGGAGGCCGCGCCGTTCGCGCTGCGTGTGTCGCCGTCGGGCGAGCGCATCGCGGTGATGACCGAACGCGGGATCGTCGTGGTCGACACGCAGCGCGGAACCGAACTCCTGCGTGAGCCGAGCCTTGGATCGGTGATGGTGACCGATGCGGCCTTCACCGACGATGCGCGGGGCCTCATGCTGGTCACCGGGATCGGGACCGTGCGCAAGCTCGAGCTCGGCGGCTCGGTAACCGGCCACCGAGCACCACGCGAGGCGACCGCGGCGGAAGTTTCCGTATTCGACCTCGGGGGAGAGCCACACCATGGCTGACATCGCGATCTCGTACTCGCATCTCGACACCGAACTCGCGTACGAGGTGCGTAACGAACTTCTCGCCGCGGGGCACACGGTCTGGATCGATGAGACCGGCGACTTCGGGGCAGACGCCGACGGCATCGCGGTGCCCTTCGGTGCCGATCATTGGCAGGTCATCGAGGCGGAGTTCGCGGCGGCCGATCTCGTCGTGGTGATCGACACTGCGCGGTGGTGGGCCTCGCCCAACTGTGCCAGGGAATACGACACGCTCACGAGCTGGGGAAAGTGGGTCGAATTCCACCAGCCCGGTACCACCGACGTCGTCGCGTTGGCCGCACCGCTGGCGTCGAGACGCCACATCACCGGTGCGCACGCGCGGCTCATCCAGCGGATGGAGTCGACCGGCCCGCACTCACCCGGGCTGGTCGAGCGCTGGTTCCGTCGAGCAGACGCCGATGACGCCAGGACGATACTCGGTCCCGACGCCGCCACCGCCGGGATCACGGTCGGCGAGCGACTGGGGGTCGTGGCTGAGCGCGCCATCGACAACGCGAACCGGGTCCGCCGGCGAGTCCTTCGATCGGCGACGGTACTCACGGCGGTATTGGCCGTCTGTGCTGTTGTCGGGTTGATCGCGCTGAACGTCGCGGTGCGACAGCGTGATTCGGCTACTCGTTCGGCGAATACGTCGATGTCGTTGAACACCGCGTCGCAGGCAGGTGATCAGGACGACACGAGTCAGGCGTTGGCTCTGGCGCATCGAGCGGCCGGTTTCGCGCCGACGTCGGCCGCGACGTCTGCACTGAATGTGGCCAACGCGAACAACAGACGGCTGCAGTCCTTTTCGATAGCGCATCGTGAGTATGTCGGCGCCCAGTGGGCGGCGGACGCACCGATCATCGTGGCCTACACCCGCACCGGGATCTACCAGCTCGACGCGCGCAGCGGACGCGAGATCGCGTCGATCGGGCTCGGTGAACGCTCGATCACATCGATCGCGGTCTCCCGGACGGGCGAGCGGGTCGTGCTCGGCGACGGCGTCTTCCTGCTCGTCGCGGACTTCGTTGGTGGCCGAGTCGAGGAAGTGACCGGCAACGTCAACTTTGTCGCAACCGCTGACGGCGAGCACGTCTGGGTCGCGTCGAGCGCGGAGTGGCCGCAGTTGCGTCGGACCGCGTTCCGTGACGCCGCGAATCCGATCGGTGGTACGACCTATCGGCTGCCGACTGCCCCGAAGGCGCTCGCAATCGATGAGAGCCGCCGCGTCGTCGACTATCTCGACGGTCGGGGAACCTTGCACTCGGCCCGCTTCACCGAGACCGAATTCGTCGACGTCGGCACGCACGAGCTCGTGCCGCCCGCGGAGGTCGACGTGGACGAACGCGGTGCGAGGATCTCGCGTTGCGGGGAGAACGTCTACGGCGTCACGCCGAAACGTGGACTGTTCGACATAAGCTTTTCCCGGATCGGTGGGCGAGTAACCACCGAGGACGTGTCGTTCTTCAGTTACCCGCCCATTTGCAACCCGGACGGGACCGCGTGGGGTACCTACGTCTCAGGGCCGAGCGGTCGGGCTTTCGGTGGTGGTCCGACGCCCTACCTTCCCTGGGGCGTCAACCGGTATGTCCCGGTGGTCGACACGGTCGGCGCCCGAACAGCGGTGGTTACCCCGGACGGGTGGCTCTATGTGATGCCGGGCGAGCGTATCGAGGTGCGCGAAATCGACGATGCCACCGCGCTGATCGCCTTGCCGACCACGGAATTCGCGATCCGGCGCGACGGTTCGGTCGTCGACACCGCCACCGGGGTGGTCACCGGCCACGCGGGAAGCGAGGCACTCAGCCCCCTCGCTCTGACAATCGGCAGTGTCGCCATGATCGGCACCGACGACGGCATCGTGCGCATCGATGAGCGAGGTAGTGCCTCGCTGGTGGTCGCGGTCGACCGTCGCGAGGTCGCCTCGATTCGTGCTGGTTCGGACTCGAAGACGTTCGTGGCGGCCGGCGGTCGAACGGTGCGACTGCTCGGTGTCGACGGCAGCGTTCGCGCGATCGAGATGAGCTGGCTCGACAGCCGATATCGATTGGCCGACGCCGACATCTCCCCTGACGGCCGCTCCCTTGTGGTATCGACGACCGGCGGGCAAGTCGCGGTCGTCGACCTGAACGCGCCCGCTTCCGCGAGATTCTGGGCGCAACAGATGCCGGTCGGCTCGATCCTGCCGGTCGCCTTCGTCGCGCGCACCGGCGCGGTCTTCGTGGTCGGCGCCGATGGGATCGTCCGGTTGCTCGGTCCCGAGCTCGACGTTCGTGCAACGGCCTTTGTCGGCGATCAAGTGCGGCAGGCCGAGCTGTTCGGTGATCACGCGGTCGTCACCTCCTCGCGCAACGGCATCACCGTCTTCGATACCGGCTCCCTGGTCGTCACCGATGCGATCCCGGCGAAGGTCACCTCGGTGACGGCGTTCACCGTTCGGGGGAACCAGTTGGTCGGACTTTCTGTAGGTACCGAAGGCGAGGAGGCAACGCAGAGCCGCCGGATCCGGATTCCATTGCCATGAGGTAGCCGCGTCGACGGCAAGGGCGTTCCGCCTCTGATCGCTGTCGATCTCGAATCGGCCCTGCTGCGCGCGCGAGCCGACATCGACAACGTGGGCTGACGAGATCGAGATCGTCCCCGACCTGAGTCTGCCGGTGGCGGCAACCGGGCACCGACCGCGGCTTCGACCGAGACCGCGACCTGGGGTCGAGTCTCGATGCCCTGCTCGCATTCTGAAGCCCGTTCTCGGGCAGATCGGATCGCTCAACTATCTCCGGGTAACCTGAATCGGTGACGGAAACGACACCAGCCCAACGATTTTGGATCGAGCCAACCGAGGGGTGTGTGTCATCCGCGTCACGGATCTGAACCCTGTGCCTTCGGCTGACCTCGGTGGCGGTGATCTTGCGATTCCGTTCGAGCTGCCCAACGGCGATGTCGGCTTCATCTGGGGCGACTCGTTCTCCGGGGACGGTCCGTACGGTCCACCGATGGGCGGTATCGGGAACTGGCGTTCCCCCATCATCACTCGCACATCTGCGCGCGACCCCGCCGAGCCGATCGTCATGGCCACCGCGCCGGGCACCGACGGCCGCCAGCTGTGGGACTACCAGCACGACAACGCCGAATACTCCACCGTCCTGCCGTGCGACGCGATAACCGTCGACGGCCGGATCTACCTGTGGGTCATGTACACCCAGGGCCTGGGCAACGAGAAGTGGTGCGAGGTATGGACATCCGACGACAGCGGCGTCACCTGGGCGCGTAGCGGTTCGAAGTTCTGGTGCGGCGCCTTCGCCGGCAAGCGGGTCATGGTTTCCTGGGCCAAGGACCCGCACAGCGACTGGGTGCACATCATCTCCACCGGCGGCCTGGCCAGGAACAAGGACATGCTGCTGTGGCGCGCGCCGGTCGAAGGCCTGTCCGATCCACATGCCTGGCAGGGCTGGGGCTGGAACGGCGGCAACTGGGCCTGGAACCGTGAGCCCACGCCGATCCTGCCGGGTTGGCGATTCGGCGAGATCTGCCTGCGCTATGTCGAGAACAGGGCCGTGATCTCCGGATTCGACGCGGGGGACTACTCGATCTTCGTCAAGGTCGGCGACCGCATCGACAACACGAACTGGATCACGACCCACACACACCGGCCGATTACCGGGATGCCGCGCGGTGTCGACACGGTCCCGCGCCTGTACGGCGGCTACATACACCCCTACAGCAGGCTCGAGGACGGCAAATTCACCCTCATCGTCTCCGAGTGGGCGCAGAACGGGAATCCCTATCGGGCGACCCAGTTCACCTGCACCGGGATTCGCCGGAAGGTGCTGGTCCCGGTACCTGACCCCGAACCGGCGCCCGTGCCGACTCCGGAGCCCCAGCCGACTCCACCCCCGGACCTGCATCGGACCTGGTGGCAGGAGCTCGTCCGCCGAGTCGACGAGTGGCGCAGTCGGCGGCTCGGTCCATAGCAGCACCCCGTGCCGGCGGCGATCGATAGCGGGAGACTTGCTCGATGGGCCAACCATATTCGCCGGCCAGTGGCGCACTCCGTCACCGCATGGTTATCCGCTGGTCCTTGCCGTGATGTCTCGGTAGCGCGAGACTTGCTCGATGACGACGGTTGAGGATTTCGATCGGCAGGCGGCGGAGGTCGGCAAGGCGGCGCGCAAGCGCGTTTCGCGATCCGAGCTGGGGGAGTGGAAACCGGCGCCGGGGCGGGAGGATCCGGTGGCGATTCTGCTGAACCAGAACGCGCAGCGGGTGCCGAGTCTGGTGCCGATCCGGATGGCGCGAATGGCGGTGTCGCCGTTCACCTTTTTGCGGGGTGCCGCGGCGGTCATGGCCTACGACCTGGGATCGGGTCCCGACACCGGGCTCACCGCGCAACTGTGCGGTGACGCGCACCTGTCGAATTTCGGACTCTTCGGTACTCCTGAACGCAATCTCGTGTTCGATGTGAACGACTTCGACGAGACGCTGCCCGGCCCGTTCGAGTGGGACGTCAAACGCCTGGTCGCCAGTGTCGCGGTCGCGGCGCTCGGCAACGGCTGCTCCGATGAGGAAGCGGCGTCGGCGGCGGAGGCGACCGCCCGCGGCTATCGCATGGGCATCGAGACGATGACAGAGCAGGACAGTCTCGAGATCTGGTACGAACGGGTCGACGCCGATCAGGTCCTCGAGCTGGTCCAGAAGAAAAAGGGACGCAAGCTGGCCGAGAAGACGATCGCCTCGGCGAAGAAACGCACCAGCCTGCAGGCACTGGACAAACTCACCGAACCCGATGCCGACGGTATTCCACGGATCAAGAATCAGCCGCCGCTGCTGGTACCCATCACCACCCCTGACGCGGCGACCGTGACGGCGCTGTTCGCCGAATACCGGCGCACCCTGCCCGATCACATGCGTGTGCTGCTCAACCGCTACACCTTCGTCGAGGCCGCCGTGAAGGTCGTCGGGGTCGGCAGCGTCGGCACCCGGTGCTTCATCGCGCTGCTGATGGACAAGGAGTCCGGCGCTCCGCTGTTCCTGCAGTTGAAGGAGGCTGGCACGTCGGTGCTGGCGCCGTATCAGAAGGCGAGCCGGTACAAGCACCAGGGACATCGCGTCGTCGCCGGTCAGCGCTTGATGCAGGCGTCGAGCGACATCTTCCTCGGCTGGGCCACCGGCCCCGAAGGTGTGCATCACTACTGGCGTCAGTTCCGCGATATGAAGGGCTCCGCCGACATCGACAATCTGGCTCACCGGCAACTGTCGAACTACGGCGCCCTCTGCGGCGGCGTGCTGGCCCGTGCCCACTGCCGCTCCGGCGATCCGCTGGCCATCGACGCCTATATCGGCGGCAGCGAGAAGTTCGACACCGCACTGAGCGATTTCGCGATGTCGTATTCGGATCAGAGTCTGGCCGACTACCGCCTGCTGCAGGCCGCGATCAAGGACGGCCGGGTGGAGGTGGCCGACAACCCGTACTGATCGGCCGTCACCGCGCCACACTCGATACACTCATTACCGATGAGTAACTTCTTTTCCTCGGTGGCCCAGGTGACCGACCGGCTGACAACGGCCGGTTACCTGCCGTCCCTCGATATCGCGACCGCGGTCTTCCTCGCCGACCGCCTCGGCAAACCGCTGCTGATCGAGGGTCCCGCGGGTGTCGGCAAGACCGAGCTGGCCAAGGCCGTCGCCGCCGCGGTGCGTGCCGAGCTCATCCGCCTGCAGTGTTACGAGGGCGTCGACGAAGCGCGTGCCCTCTACGAGTGGAACCACGCCAAACAGCTGCTGCGCATCACCGCCACGTCCGGTGAAGACTGGGACAGCACCCGCGACCACGTCTTCACCGAGGAATTCCTGCTCGCCCGGCCGCTGCTGGCGGCCATCCGCAACCCCGATCCCACGGTCCTGCTCATCGACGAACTCGACAAGGCCGATGTGGAACTCGAGGGTCTGCTGCTGGAAGTCCTCGGCGATTTCCAGGTGAGCATCCCCGAGCTCGGCACGGTCACCGCCGTGCGCAAGCCCTTCGTCATCCTCACCTCCAACGCGCACCGCGATCTGTCCGAAGCGCTGAAGCGCCGCTGCCTGTACCTCCATATCGACTATCCGACAGCGGAGTTGGAGAAGGCGATCGTCGCGCTGAAAGTCCCCGAACTGGATGCCGCACTGGCCGAACCGGTGGTAGCGACGGTGAGCGCGCTCCGGCAGCTCTCCCTGCGCAAGGCGCCCTCGATCGCTGAAACTGTCGACTGGGCAAAGACTTTGGTGGCGTTGGGTACGCGCACACTCACCGGCGGCGTGGTCCGCTCGACACTCGGTGTCCTGTTGAAGTACCAGTCCGACCACCGTGTGGCCATCGAGCGGCTGGGTCTCGATGCTCCCGAAGACGGCAGCGTGGGGCGATGACACCCATCGCCCCCGCGGCTGGCGTCTCGGCTCCGACGAGCGCACGGCTCGTCGATTTCGTCACCCTGCTGCGCGAGCACAACATTCACGCCGGTCCCAGTGAAACCATCGATGCCGCAGCCGCGGTCGTGGCCCTCGGCACCACCGATCCCGGTGTCCTGCGCTCCGGCCTGGCCGCCTGCCTGCTCCGCCGCAACGGTCAACGCGGAGTCTTCGACCAACTCTTCGACCTGTATTTCCTCGGTGTCTCGCTGCCACCGGCCCGCCCGAGCGAGAATGCCGATGACCTGCGCGAACGGCTGATCGCCACCCTTGTTCAGGGCGAGGACACCGCAGAACTTGCCCGTGAAGCGCTCAACACCTTCGGCGCCTACGGCGGTGCGGGCGAGAGCGCGGGCAGGGTCACCCAGGCCTCCGGTGCGGGGTGGTCGTCGTACCTGACCATGAAATCCTTACGTCCGGATGAGATCTCCGAGCAGGTCGCCCGAACAATGGGCGGCACAGGCCAGTTCGATACGGCCGTGCGCACCATCGAGGCCCGCCGCCGCGTCGACCGGTTCCGCACCGACGTGCAAACCGAAGCGCGCCTGCGTTCGGCCGAACTGCGCGGAACCGACTACATCGCCCGGCGCGGCGTCGAAAACTCCGCCGACCGAACGGATTTCCTCGGCGCCCGCGAACAGGACCTCGCCGAGATGCGCCGTCTCGTGTACCCGCTGGCCCGTAAACTCGCCAGCCGGCTGGCGGTGCGCCGCAAGAAGGCGGTCCGCGGTCAGATCGATCTGCGCCGCACCCTGCGTCGTTCGATGGCCACCGGTGGTGTCCCGGTCGATCCAGTGCTGCGTGCCCGCAAGCGCGGCAGGCCCGACCTTGTTGTGCTGGCCGATGTTTCGGGCTCGGTGAGCGGTTTCGCCGAGTTCACGCTGCAATTGGTGCAGGCGCTGCAGGACCAGTTCAGCAAGGTCCGCAGCTTCGGTTTCGTCGACACCTGCGCCGAGATCACCCACCACTTCACCCCTGGTGAGCCGCCGGCGCCGGGCTTCGCCCGGGACATCGTGCGTGATGGTGGCGTCGCCCGGTTCGGATCCAGCAATTACGGCGAGGTCCTGCAGGGTTTCGTCGACCACTACCTCGACGCCGTCGGCCCCCGCACGTGCGTCCTGATCCTCGGCGACGCCCGCACCAACCGCACGGACCCGAATCTGGCTGCGTTGCAAGCGATCACAGAGCGAGCGAAAGCCGTCTACTGGCTCAACCCGGAACCGTCGCGCTCCTGGTCGACCGGCGATTCGGCCGCCGAGGACTACACCGACATCGTCACCATGCACGAATGTCGCAACGTCGCCCAGCTCGCCGAGGTGATCGGCCGACTTCTCCCGGCCTGATTCAGCGGTACTTCGTGGTGCCCGCCGAGTCGCGGGAACGGCCGCCATGCGCGGCCGAGGACCCGTCGACGGTCCCGTGCCTGCCGACCAGTCCGCGACTCCTCGACAGGGCACTCGGGCTTTCGTCGCGCAACCGGCACGCGCACTCACACAGTGGCCGCCAGTCGTACCACCGCGTACTCCCGGCCTGCTTTGGCCTGGTACTTGTCGTAGCGGGGCTGGGCTGCGGCGATGTGGTCCCAGGCCGTCGCCCGCTCGGCGCCGTCGAGTACCCGAGGCGTCACGGCGACCGGGTCGCGGTCGGGCAGCTGGACGGTCGCCTGATCGGGATGGCCCATCAGGTTGAGGAACCAGTCGGGGTGCCCGTCCTTGCCGCCCGAGGCGACCAGCAGCCAGGAGTCGTCCTCGCCGGGGAACCAGCTGATCGGGGTATCGCGTGGCTGGCCGCTGCGGCGGCCGACCGTGTGCAGGATCAGCACGTCCATTCCCATGAAGGTGCCCTTGCCGCGCCTGATCTTGCGGTTCATGCGCGCGTTCATCCGGTGCTGCATCCACCGGGAGAACCCGCCGTGTGAATTACTCTTGCTCGCTTGCTGATTCGCGGACATCGTCACTGTTCCTTTCGAGGAGGGGGCGCCTCAGCCCCAGGCGCCGGCGATCTGACGGGTGGTGGCATTGAGCCGGTTGAACATGTTGGTGACGCCGATCATCAGCACGATCGAGGCGAGTTGCTTCTCGTCGAAGTAGCTGGCGGCGCTGTCCCAGATCTCGTCGGTGACCGCGTCGGGACGGTCGGCCAGCCGGGTAGCGGCCTCGGCGAGTTCGAGGGCGGCGCGCTCCTCCTCGGAGAAGAAGGGGGTCTCGCGCCAGGCGACCACGGTGGCGAGGCGGTCTTCGCTGACGCCCGCTTTGCGTGCGGTGGTGGTGCCGCCGTGCACGCAGGCGCTGCACCCGTTGATCTGGCTGACCCGCAGGTGCACCAGCTCCAGGATCTCGCTGTCCACGCCACCGGTCTCCACGGCCTTGAGTACCTGCTGGATGGGGCCCATCGCGTCGGTGAGGACCATGGCGGGGTTCTTCATCCGAGACTGCATGTCGTTCTCCTTGTTCGGTGTTTCTCCGCTGCTTGCGGTGTGACCCAATAACAGCCCGTCCGGCGCTGGAACAGAATGGCTGTGGGACACTGTGGGACAGCTGAAAACGGCCCTGACCACCGGCTTGTCGGTCGTGAGATTTCTGGTTCAGGCCGGGACAACGGGAGTGGAATACGGTGGTTGTGCAACAGCAGACGGCACGGGCGTACCCGCAGGACGAGCTCGCTTCGCGCCTGCGCCTGATCCAGGAACTGTCCGGCCGCGGTGTGCGCGCCCTGGCCCGCGACACCGGCCTGAGCTCGTCCTCGCTCTCGCGCTATCTCAGCGGCCAGACGGTCCCGCCGTGGCCGGTGGTCATCGAGCTGTGCCGCCTGGTCAAACGTGACCCGCGCCCGCTGCGTCCCCTCTGGGAGCGCGCCAACAACCCTCTGCCGGCCCCGCCGAAGACCAGCCGCCAGCCGGCCCCGCCGAGCCCGCCAGCCGACGCCCCACCGCCGCCACGCAACGACCTGCCCCGCGACGTGCCCGACTTCACCGGCCGCGAGCAGGCACTGGCCGAGGTGATCGCCGCCGTGCGTGCCGATCGCGTGGTCGCCATCGACGGCATGGCAGGCGTCGGGAAGACCTCACTGGCCGTGCACGCCGCGCATCAGCTCACCGCCGAATACCCAGACGCCCAGCTGTACCTGGACCTCCACGGCTTCACCGACGGACGTCAGCCGCTCGACCCCGACGCCGCCCTCCGTGCGCTGCTGGCCGCGTTGCAGGTCCCTTCGGAAAGGGTGCCGCAGGACGGGGGAGTCGAATTGCGCGCCGCCTGTTGGCGTTCGGAGCTGGCGCGGTTGCGCGCTGTCGTCGTGCTCGACAATGTCGCCGACGCCGCGCAGGTCAGCCTCCTGTTGCCGGGTGCGGGCGAGTCGGTCGCCATCATCACCAGCCGCAACCGGTTGCTCGAGCTCGACGAGGTCCCGCCGGTGACCCTCGACGTACTCACTCCCGAAGAGAGCGCCGAACTGCTGGTGCGGGCCAGCGGTGACGCACGGGCCGGACGGCTCGCCAAGGAACCCGAGCAGGCCGCCGAAGTGCTGCGCCTGTGCGGCAATCTCCCGCTGGCGTTGCGCCTCGCGGCCGCTCGTCTGCGTCATCGCCCGGGTTGGTCGATCGGCATTCTCGTGGAGCGGATGTCCGAGGGGGCAAGCGAATTCGACACCGCCTTCGGCATGTCGGTTCGTCAGCTGAACCGGGACCAGCGTCGCCTGTTCCGGCTGCTCGGCCTGATCCCCGGCTCCACGTTCACCGATTACGTCGCCGCCGC
>NZ_JBHWZY010000145.1:0-10760 GCF_042727815.1 Nocardia sp. NPDC060220 | reverse complement strand
GGGTATTGGCTCGCGCAGGGGTTCGCGATCAATGTCGCCGACTTCGACGGCAAGTTCAACACCTTCAACACCTACGACGAAGGCAAAATGGTGCTCGACAGCCTGCGCGCCATGAAGAACTCGGCATTGGGCCTGACGGACTCCGGGATCGCGCTCTACGGGTACTCCGGCGGCGGCTCCGGTTCGATCCGGGCGGCTGAACTCCGCGAGAGCTACGCCCCCGATGTGCGGTTGCTCGGCACCGCGGTGGGTGGATTCCCCGCCGATCTGCGAGCCCAGGCCCAGTACGCGATCGCCCAGCGGCCGGGCCTTACCGGCGCCGGTAATTTCACGATGTGGCTCGGGTTCGCCGCGTTGTCGCGGGAATTTCCCGATCAGTTCGACGCGAAGGAATTGCTGACCCCGGAAGGGCAGGCGATCGTGGCGGATATGCGCAGTCGTTGCGTTTACACGATCGCCGCCGCCGGCGCGTACCGGCCGATCAGTGCCTATTTCCAGCCGGGGAAGTCACTCGAAACGGCACCGGGGGTGATGGAGGTTCTCGCGGACCAGAGTCTGGGACACCATATTCCGGACAGCCCGATCTTCTGGTGGCACGGAATCTGGGACGAACTGATCCCGACGTCGGCGGTACTACCGACGGTGCACGACTACTGGAACCGGGGCGCGGATCTGCGGTTCTACACGATGCCGCTGCCGGAACACATCGTCAATGCCGTCGCGGGCTGGCCGCCCGCGGTCGCCTGGACCAGTGCGGTGCTGCGCGGTCTCCCGCCGGGCGAGCGATTCAAAGCCGATATCCCGCTGCCCAACTGAAACGAAAACAGCACGGCGCGCGGAGGGAATGCGCGCCGTGCTGTCGACGATCCGAAACTTTACGCCGAGGCCTGCTCATAGGCCGAGATGACGTCCGCCGAGATCCTGCCGCGGCTGGACACCGTGTGTCCGTTCTGCGATGCCCACGCCCGGATCTCGGTGAGATCGTTGCGACGGGTGGATTCTGCCGCCGGTGCCGCGCCGAGACGACGTGCGGCGCCTGCCTTTGCGCGGCCGGTGCGACGCGCGTACGGAACCCACTGTTCGAACACCTCACGCAACTGTGCCGCGTTGGCATCCGACAGGTCGATTTCGTAGGCCGCCCCATCGATTCCGAATGTGACAGTCGCATCGGCAGCGGACGTGCCATCGAAATCATCGACAAGTGTGACAACGACTTTGCGCGCCATGGGAGTCCTGTTCGTTCGGGTGCCGAGAATTACCGTCGTTGATCTTAGTTGACGACGACACGGGTTATTCGCTCGGCATCAGTGGCGATCAGCTCGCCCGGCGTTGCGGCTCACCGCGGTAGCGGGTGTAGCCGCCGTCGACTTTCAGTAGCTTCCACAGCTGTCGGGTCACCGGGTTCATCATGCCGAGTTCGTCGACCAGCGTTCGGATGTCGCCGAAGAATCCGCTGAGGATCTGACGGGAGGTGGGGCTGCGCCAGAACGCGTCGTCGAATACCTCGTCCGGGATGTCGAACTTGGTGGCGAAGGATTTCGACGGCTTGACCAGTTCGTCGGCCAGCCAGCGCATCGCGATCGGGAACGCCACCGCGCAGACCGCGGTGCGCACCGGGCCCATCCGGGCGATGTGGGTGCGCAGGAACTCGTTGGCGAACGAGATGTGGCGCGCCTCCTCGGCGATATGGATCTGCATGATCCGCAGGAGGGCGGGCTGGGTCTCTTTGCCGGAGCGGATCAGCGCCTTCTGATAGTGATCGATCGGCTCCTCACCGCCGAGGATGCCGATGAACAGAATGGCCCAGAAGTAGCCGCCCGCGACACCGATGAACGGTGACATCACCCGGAACATCGGCCGCATGCCCGGCACATCGTCGCCGATGCGATTGACCAGCTCCTGGAACATCTGGATGTGGTTGCACTCCTCGGTCATCTCGTGGAGGCAGTACCGGAATTCGGGAGAGCCGTTGGGCAAGGTCATGGCGTACTGCATCATCCCGCGGATCAGGATGGATTCGAATGCCAGCCCGACCTTGGCCGCGTTGGCTTGTCGCCACCGCCCTATCTCGATCCGGCGCTCCATCGGCAGGTTCTGATACCAGCTCGTGGCGCCGAGCGGGTCGAGCTCGCCGGAGAGCTCCCAGCGAGGATCGTCGCGATCGATCGCGAGTTCCGGTGCGTCCCAGTCGATGTCGAGGTAGGGGTCGAACCGGCGATGGACCGACCCTTCCGACAGTGTGTGCAGGGTTTCGGCGTACTCGGCAGCCGCGGTTTTCGAGAACGTCATTGTTTCTCTCCGTTGTCACCTGGACAGCCATCGAGCGGCTGATCCTCAATGTAAATGTAACGCACTGTCGCAGGTAATTCTAGGGGGAGTCAGTCGGCGCGCGGGATGCGTCCGTCGACGTCGGTGAATCCGTAGTCCTCGGCGAGGTCGGCGACTTTCCATGACTTCCCGGAGCGAGTCGACCGGCCCGGGTCGGCGGCCAGTGCCACCACGGCGCGCCCGGGGAACCGCGGGGTCTCGGCGGCGTCGAGATCGAAGGAGCCCTCGCCGGGCAGGGTCACCCGGCGGTGACCGTGCTCGTCGGCCGGGACCAGTTGCAGCAGTTCGGTATCCACGATTCCCGGCCAGATCGAGACGGCGGTCGTATCGGTGCCGTTCAGATCGTGGGCGAGGTCGGCGGTGAGGCGATCCAGCGCGGTCTTGCCGACGCCGTAGACGGCATTGTGCATGTACCGCCGCGCGCCGGGGGAGGAGACATTGACGATGAGCCCGGCCGACTCGATCAGCAGTGGCGCGGCGAAAACGCTGGCCACGTAGTGCGATCGCACGCCGATTTCGAAGGTCTCGTCCCAAGCCTTGGGCGGCACGTCCCAGAACTTGCGGCCCAGCCAGCGGGCGGCGGCGGGGGAGTTGTAGACGTTGTTGACCAGCACGTCGAGACGGCCCTGTTCCTCGCGGACCCGGGCGAAGAGCTTTTCGACCGCATCGTCGTCGCGGTGATCGCAGACCGCCGCGACACCGTGCCCGCCGAACTCGGTGACCATCGCGGCGGTCTCCTGCACGGTGCCGGGCAGTCTGCCCGGCTCGGTGGTGCGCCCGGTGACGTACACGGTCGCGCCGGCCGCGCCCAGTTCGAGGGCGATGCCTTTGCCGATGCCACGACTTGCCCCGGTGACGACCGCGACGCGCCCGGCCAGAATCTTGGGTGTTCCGCTCATGACCTCCGGACACTACCGTCAAATCAGAACACGTTCTAGAAATTGGAGGCGGTAGTGGAGCAGAGATTCCTCGACACGGGCGGAATCCGGATGCATGTCACCGAGCAGGGGCAGGGCTACCCGGTCGTGTTCTGTCACGGCTTTCCGCACACCGGGTTCATCTGGCACCGGCAGATCGAAGCCGTGGCCGAGGCGGGATACCGGGCCATCGCGCCCGACCTGCGCGGGTACGGCCGAACCGAGGCGCCCGCTGATGTCGCCGCCTATACCAATGCGGCCGTGATCGGCGACCTCCTGGCGCTACTCGACGACATCGGCGCCGAGAAGGCCGTGTTCGTCGGCCTCGATTTCGGTGCGCAACTAGTGTGGGAACTGTCGCTCCGCGCTCCCGAGCGGGTCGAAGCCGTTGTGGTGCTGAACAATCCGTACTCGCCACGCCCGCCGCGCCCGCCGTCCGCGTTCTGGACCAAGGCTGCCCAGCGTCACTTCCTGCACCTGTCCTATTTCCAGCAACCCGGCGTCGCCGATGTCGAACTCGCCGCACGGCCGCGGGAATTCCTGTCCCGCGTCTACTTCTCCCTCTCCGGCGACTACCACTATCTCGACACCTGGAAGAACCCGCCGGGTCTGGGTTACCTGGATGTGCTGCCCCAGGCGCCCGCGCTGCCGTGGGCCTGGCTCACCGAGGACGAATTCGACACCCTCGCCATCGAATTCGAACGGACCGGTTTCACCGGAGGCTTGAACTGGTACCGCAACCTGGATCGCAACTGGGAGCTCTCCGAGCCTTTCGCCGACGCCCGGATCGAGGTCCCGACATACTTCCTCTACGGCGAGAACGATCCCGACATGGAGGGCTTCAGCGGTCGTGACCCCCTCGCCACGCTCCGTGCCAATGTCACCGACCTTCGCACAGTCGTGGAACTTCCGGGGGCGGGCCACCTCGTCCACCTCGAGCGAACCGACGCGGTCAACGACTTCCTGATCGCCGCGCTACGGGAGGTCGGCGTCGATCAGCGCGCGCGGTCGTAGGTCAGGAAATCTCGCGGTGAGCCTGCTCGCGTAGTCGTTCGGTGGAAAACCGCGAAGTGGCGGTACTTTTGATGGGAGGCAGATCAGGCGAACCACGGGAAAGGACGCGGCCTCTTGGAGATTGCGCTCGGAGCCGATGAACGGACGGCGAGCTAGTGTTCGCGCGCTGGGGCGATCTGGTCCATCGATTCCGGTTCGCGGTACTCGGCGTCGTCGTGGCCGCATTGCTGGCGCTCGGCGGGTACGGCCTGGGATTGCACGATGAGCTGAGCTCGGGCGGCATGGACGATCCCGGCTCGGAATCCGCGCTGGCAGGGCGCTTGGCGGACAGTGCCTTCGGTCGCAACCACGACCTCGATGTGGTGGTGCTCTACACCGCGCCGCCCGGCCGGACCGTCGACGATCCCGAGTTCAGCCGCAAGATCGTCGACAACCTCAACAGCCTGCCTCGTGCGTATCCCGGCGCGATCTCCGGCGTCAACGGGGCCTACTGGCCGACGGAAACGGGCCGGGCGAGTGGTTCGCTGTTCGCGACCCCTGACCGCACCCGTGCGGTCGCCGCCGTGGCCATCGTCGGCGACAACGACACCGAGATGCTGCGCAACACCAGAAAGGTGAAGGACGCCTTCACGATTCCCGGTGTCGACGTGCAGGTGGGCGGTCTGCAGCCGGTGGCGGGAACACTCAACGACACCCTGTCCGACGACATTCGGCGGATGGAAGTCCTCGCCTTCCCGGTGGTCGCCCTACTGCTGTTCTTCATCTTCGGCGGTGTGGTCGCGGCCGCGCTGCCGTTGATCGTGGGTGGGTTGACGATGGCGGGTGCGAGCGGAATCGTGCGCACCTTCACCTACGTCACCGAGGTGAACTCTTTCGTCGCGCCGGTGGTGTCGATGATCGGCGCCGGATTGGCCATCGACTACGGGCTGTTCATCGTGAGTCGCTTCCGTGAGGAACTCGCCGAAGGCTATGACACAGCGTCGGCGGTGCGGCGCACGATGACGACGGCGGGGCGCACCGTGGTGTACTCCGCGACGATGATCATCGCCAGCGCGGGCGGCATGCTCTTGTTCCCGCAGGGGTTCCTGAAATCCATCGCCTACGGCGCCATCGCGACCGTGTCGCTGGCGGCGCTCACCGCGATCACCTTGCTGCCCGCGATGCTCGCGATTCTCGGTGCGCGCGTGGATCTGTGGGGCAGTAGACGGCTGCGGCGAACGAAGTTCGCGCACGAGGTGGAGAACGGTTTCTGGGGTCGGAGCACCCAGTGGGTGATGCGGCATCCGGTGAAGGTCGCGGGTGTGCTGTGCGTGGTGTTGGTGTTGCTGATTCTGCCCGCCCGCAACCTCGCCTTCGGTGGCTTCAGCGAACGATATCTACCGCCGGACAACAGCACTCGCGTCGCGCAGGAGCAGATCGACGCGACCTTCCCCGGCCGCCGATCGGATCCGATCGACCTGATCTTCGTCTCCGACGACAGCGTCGCGATCGGTGCGGCCCTGAAACTGGCCAACCGGGCACCCGGGCTGGCGGCGAAGTTCGAACTGCCGTCGCGCTCGCCGGTGCAGTCCGATGTCTACCGCACCACAACGACGCTCACAGACTCCGATACGGCCGGTGACACCATCGAGTACCTGCGCGGCATCGAACTTCCCGACGGGGTCCAGATGCTCGTCGGCGGTGTCCCCACCATCCAGAAGGACAGCATCGACGCGCTGCTCGAGCGCATCCCGTGGATGATCGCGCTCGTCCTGCTCGTCACCACCTTGCTGATGTTCCTGACCTTCGGTTCGCTGATCCTGCCGATCAAGGCCGCTCTCATGAGCGCGCTCGGCCTCGGCTCGACGCTGGGCATCCTCACCGTGATCTTCATCGACGGTCACGGCGCGAGTCTGCTGAACTTCACCCCGCAACCCATCCAGGCCAACATGCTGGTGATGATCATCGCCATCATCTACGGCCTGTCCACCGACTACGAGGTCTTCCTGCTCTCGCGGATGGTCGAAGCGCGGGCCGCGGGTGCCTCCACGACGGAGGCTGTTCGTATCGGCACCGCTCACACCGGCCGCATCATCACCGCCGCCGCGCTGATCCTGCTCGTCGTCACCGGCGCCTTCGCCTTCTCCGATCTCGTCCTCATGCAATACGTCGCTTACGGCATGATCGCCGCGCTCATCATCGACGCCACCGTGCTGCGCATGCTCCTGGTCCCCGCGACGATGAAACTGCTCGGCGACGACTGCTGGTGGGCTCCCACCTGGATGAAGGCCGTCCACGCCAGATTCGGACTGGGCGAATCACCGTCCTCGGCAACGACAGCGGCAGATTGTCGGACCTCTGACATACGGTGACCGAAGATCTGTCACGCCGTGTGTTCGGTTGCCATGAACGGAGTACTGATGAGCCGCCATATTCAGATCACCTTCGACGCGCACGATCCGGCCGCGCTGTCGACCTTCTGGCGGGATGCGCTGGGATACGTGCATCCGGGGCCGCCGGGCGTCGAGGTGCCCGCCGGGGTGGACCCGCTCGTGGTGTGGGATCAGTTCCTCGCGCGGATCGGGGTTCCGGCGCAGGAGCGGAACTCGAAATCGGCGATCGAGGATCCAGAGGGTCACGGTCCGCGGGTGTTCTTCCAGCGGGTACCCGAGGGCAAGGTCGCGAAAAACCGGGTTCACCTCGATGTGCGGGCGGCGCCCGGGTTGCAGGGGGACGAGCGGATGGCGGCGTTGGAGACCGAGTGCGCGCGACTGGTCGCACTGGGTGCGAAGCGGGTCGAGCGCTTCGAGCCCGAGCCGCCGATGAGTGCCGGGTGGATCGTGATGACCGACCCCGAAGGCAACGAGTTCTGCCTCGATTAAATTTGACAATATTGTCAGAATTAGAGGTGGGCGGCTAACTTCGACCTCATGAAACACGCTCCGATACGCGCACTGGCCCTGCTCACCACCGGTCTTCTCGCCGGTGCGTTCGGCTACGGTGCCGCGAATCTGGTCCCGACTTTTCATCGGGTCCCGCTGCAGATGCGCCTGGAATTCCACACCGAGCTCATGCAGAACAACAGCATCAGCATGCAACTCACCATGGCCGCCGCCGCGCTGAGCTGCCTCGTCCTGGCCGTCGTGCAGACGGGCAGGGACCGGGCGCTCGCCGCGGCGGCCGCGCTACTCGTTGTCGGATCGTTCCTCATCACCCGGCTCGGCAACGTGCCGATCAACCACAAGATCAACGCCTGGGCTGTCGACGGCGCGCCCGCCGACTACGCCGACATCCTCGCGCGGTGGGATCTGTTCCACTTCCTGCGGACCGGGACAGCACTGGTCGCGTTCGCGCTGATCATCACCCTGGTGGTGTGGCGTGCCGAGGAGCAGAAGCGAGAGTTTCGCCGTGCGGACGAGGGGGTCAGCGCTACCGTGGGTTGACCACGACGGCGTGGTCACGTGGCTGCCACCGGAAGGAAGCCCGGGGATGCGGTATTTCGACTTTCGCGGAACTTCGATCGCCTATGACGAGGCGGGTGCGGGGCCCCCGATCGTCTTCCTACACAACCTCGGCGGCGATCGTCACATCTGGCGTGCGCAATTCGACGCCCTGCGGCAGACGCATCGGGTCTTCGCGATCGACCTCATCGGCTACGGCGATTCCGACGCTCCCGACAACGGATACACCGTCGAGAACTATCTGGCCATGGTCACCGCGTTCTTCGAGGAGCAGGATCTGCGCGATGTGACGCTGGTCGGCCACTGTTTCGGCAGTGCGCTGTCGCTGCTCTACACACAGCGCAATCCCGACCGGGTGCGGTCACTGGTGCTGAGCAGCCCGCTGACCCCGGCCACTCTGCGGCCGACCCGCACCGCGTGGGCGGCGCGACTGGGTCGGCGCGCGCACATCGACGCACTGCTTGCCCGTGTGCGCATTCCCGGCCCGCTGGCGGGACTGATCGTGGCAGAACAGCTGGGCTCGGAGAAAGCTCCGCACGCGGCGGACATCGTCGCGCACCTACGCGAGAGCTGGACCGAACCCCGCCGGCTGATGGTCACTGCCGCGATCTCCCGGGAGATCCCGCGGCTCGGCGAACTGGACGAGTTCGTGCCGCCCCCCGACTTTCCGCCCATCACCACGGTCTGGGGCAGCCGCAATCGAGTGCTGTGCGCTCGCGCCGGCGCCACGCTGAACCGCACGTTGGCGCCGTCTCGGGCGATCGTCGTGGAGGGTGCGGGGCACCTGGTGATGGTCGAGGCGCCCGATCAGGTCACCGCCGCGGTGCGCACCGCGACGACGGGCGCCCGCGTCGTCGATTCCTAGTACGAACGAACCACCGCCGGGCGTGAATCCCGCTCCGCCGCGACATGCGGCGGAGCGGGCGCTGTTGCTCGGTGAACCGAACTTGTCGGTGCGCGAAGTTAGTCTGCTCTCATGGACGGACCGGACTCTGCGCTACGCCGCTTGACCCGCGAGGCGGGAAAGCTGTTGCGGCCATATGGCTTTCACGGAACGGAAGCATCCTGGACCCAGGTCACCGAGGGTGGGGTCGCCTCGATCCGCCGCACCCGCGTCCAGCGGACCTGGACAGACGGTCAGCAGGCGCTCGGATTCGGTCTCGAGCTCAGCGCGACGCCGACCGCCTGGTGGGAATACTGCGCGTGGCGTGACGCTGTGCGCGACCTCCCGCCGGCGGCGCTCGAGCAAGCCACCGGTCCCGGCGTGATCGACAACCATGGCCTGAGCGCGGAGCTGACCGAGTTGTGGTGGCTGCGCGTCGATCCGGCCCACCGGGAGCGCCCCGCACTCCAGGCCGACGTCGACGCCGTGCGCGCCGACTTGCCGGTGCGCGTCCATGCCTACGCGCGCCGGGCACTGCGATTGCTCGAACCGGACGCCTATCTGGACGAACTACTGGCGGACCCGAATCCACGGCCTGCCGTGCTGGAGGCGATCATCGTTCTGCTCGCCGAACACGGGCCGGGACCGCGACTCGACGATGCGGTGACCCAGTTCCGATTATCCGTCGCCGACCCGAACGAGTCGGGCGCCGAGGACGTCATCGCCTACCTGCGCGGCCGAGCCGTTCCGGTCTGATCGCCCTGCTCGAGCAGCCGGACGGACGGCTCGCCATTATCATTCCGCCCGTGGGAGATGCGGTACAGGAAGATGCTCGGCGGATTCGCCCCGGCAACCGGAAGGACTTCGGTGTCGCCGCCGAACTCTTGGCGGCCTCCTTGGCGAATGATCCGGCGAGCCTGTGGCTGCACCCGAAGGAATCCAGCCGCAGAACCCGGCTCGTCCGCTCGTTTCGATTCTCGCTCGATGACGCCCGCGATTGCAGCGACGGCGTCGACCTCGCGCTCGACAGCACCGGCGCGATCGTCGGCGTCGCGGTATGGCTGGCCACCTTTCACATCCTGCCGCGAGCGACGCTGGGTCGACAGCTGAGATCGATCCACACCTACGGTTCGCATGCCGGACGTGCCAGTGCCGGTGCGCGCGCGACCTACGCGGCAGGTGTGCAGGAGCAGCATTGGCACTTGCTGGCCGTGGGCGTCTCCGCGGCGGCGCGTGGGCACGGACACGGACGGGATCTGATCGCGGCGGGAATGTACCGAGCTGCCGCGGACGGCGTCCCCGTGCACCTGGAAACGACGAATCCCCACAACCTGTCCTTCTATGAACGCCTCGGATTCGAGACGACCGGGGTGCTCGACCTTCCGGGTGGTGGCCCGCGCAGATGGCTCATGCGTCAAGTGCCGCAACCGATCCCGAATCCCGCTCGGGACCGGCGGCCGCGCAATACCTGAAGGCGCTACGAAACGCGAGAAGTTCGCGATGGAAATTGTTGTGGAAATCCATGACAATTCCGCGGAAAGGGAATTGGAACGTCAAAACCTGTGCACGGTGATAGCGGTCCGCGTGGTGGCCGTGATCTGATCGAGATGTCCCGAAGCTGGGATGCTTCACAGAGTGCAAATAAGGATGACCGTATGAACTCCAGAATTTCCCGTCCGCTCGCCGTCGCCGCGATCGCGCTGTCCGCCGGTGCGATCGGCGCAGGCACCGCCACGGCCGCGGCGCCTGCGCCCGTCTCGGGTTCGGTGGAAGTGTGTGTCCCCCTTCCGCTCCCGGTGCTCGAGGTCAGCTTCTGCCTGTAACCGACTGACACGGCTAAATGCGGCGGTGGCGACACCGTTCACGGAGTGAAGATGTGCGCGGCTCCGGTTCGGATCCGCCACCGCCGCACCGTTGTGGACCCGCAGGCCCGCGGGTTTCTTTGTCGGAAAGCATCATTGATCCAGCCTTCTCTTACTCTTTGTCACAAGTGAAGGTTGGACGGGGGATTGTCGTTCACGGTAGTTTGGGGGCTTGCCCAGTGATCTGGGTGGGAAGGATTCTCCATACCGGTGTCCAACCTCGGCGGGCTGCTGATCGGCTTCCTGCTGGCCATGTTCGGCGGGGCCCTCTCGATCTCCTGGGCCCCGGGCAAGACCGCTCCCGAGGGGAGCGGGC
>NZ_JBHWZY010000144.1:0-10781 GCF_042727815.1 Nocardia sp. NPDC060220 | reverse complement strand
GCTCAAGGACCTCCTCGACGCCGACAAGATCGAGCTGATCGACGTGCGCGAGCCGGTGGAGTGGGACATCGTCCACATCGCGGGCGCGACCCTGATCCCCAAGGACCGCATCCTGTCCGGCGAGGCCCTGTCCGAACTGCCGCAGAACAAGCCGATCGTGCTGCACTGCAAGACCGGCATCCGGTCGGCGGAGGCGCTGGCCGCGTTGAAGCGCGCCGGTTTCGCCGACGCGACGCATCTGCAGGGCGGCGTGGTGGCCTGGGCCAAGCAGGTGGATCCGTCGCTTCCGGTCTACTGACCCGATAGCTGCCGGTTTGCGACCTCATCGCATATTGCGGTGAGGTCGCAAAGTGGACTATCACAGCGTGCCTTGGGTCGCCTGCGGTGATCGCGGGGTTACGGTACGGCCGTGACCTCAGTCGAACCTCCCGAGCATGTGCGAGCCACATTCGGGCTTCGCGAAGTGACGCCGGTTTCCCTCGGAGACTGGGACGGTGGCTGGCGCATGGGCGACGTGGTGCTCAGCCCCGTCGCCGATCACGCCAGGGCCGCGTGGTCGGCGAAAGTACGCGAACACCTGGCGGTCGACGGGCTGCGGGTGGCCCGCCCCGTCCGCGCCACCGACGGACGCTATGTTGTCTCCGGTTGGCGTGCCGACACCTTCGTGGACGGCGCCCCCGAGCCCCGCCACGACGAGGTCGTCTCGGTCTCCCTGCGGTTGCACAAGGCGACAGCGGAATTGGAACGCCCCCGCTTCCTGGTCCAGCCGCCCGTCGCCCCGTGGGTCGACGTGGATGTGTTCGTCGCCGCCGACCGGGCCGCCTGGGAATCGGTCCCGCTGCGCACTCTGCGCGCGGGCGGCGTCCCCATCGCCGCCACCCCCGACGGCCAGCGTTCCCTCGAACTGATCGGCCAGCTCGCCACGCTGCGCAAACCCGTCCGCAGCCCCGACCAACTCGTCCACGGCGACCTCTTCGGCACGGTTCTGTTCACCGGCGCCCACACCCCCGGCCTCACCGACATCACCCCCTACTGGCGCCCCGCCACCTGGGCCGCGGGGGTCGTCGTGGTCGACGCGCTGGCGTGGGGTGGGGGCGATGACGGTCTACTCGACCGCTGGGCCACCTTGCCCGAATGGCCCCAGATGCTGTTACGGGCGTTGATGTTCCGCCTGGCCGTCCACGCCCTGCACCCGCGTTCGACCCCCGAAGCGTTCCCTGGGTTGGCGAGAACAGCGGATATGGTGCGACTCGCATTGTGATGTCGGATTTATCCCACCGACCATCCGGTTGAGATGTAGTGCCGGACAATCGGATTCGGTAGCTTCTCGCTTCCGGTCGAGGTAAATTCAAGCCGCTACCTGTGGGGATCTCCCATGGGCCAGGGGGCTTCGATGACTGAATGAGGTCGGCGGCAGATGAGGATTCAGCCCAGGAAACAGATTCTGGAGATCTGGCGTGCGCTTGTCGGGTCGTGCTACGACGACGGTGCCTGGCAGTGGGGCGGTATTCGTGGCGCCAATTCGATCAGCGACTCCGAACAGTTGCTCTGCCTGCTGTATCCGGCCACTGAGATCGTCGGATTCACGCTCGATCGCCCCGACGACATGTCCGACGATGTCAAGGGGGTGCTCTCGCCGCTGGGTGGACCGAAGGTGATCGGGCTGAAAGTCCTCGAGGTGATGGAGGACTACCTGATTCGCAACACCGACGTGACGACCGGTGAACCGCTCTTCGACGCAGGGAGTTATCTGCAGTCCACCGAACCCGATCGACCGCCCACCGACGATCAGCAGAAGATCGAAGTGGTGGACGGATACTCCATGTCGGTGACGCTGTGCATCGCGGGCCTGGGCTTTCTTCGGGTCTTCGAGAATTGGATCCGCGCGGAGCGGCGTGGCGAGATCGACCGCGTCACGGCGACTACCGAGAAATTGAGCGCTCGCTTGACGGCGGCGATGACCGGACTGGTGCGCAGCTTCGTCGTCAATGCCGTGGCACCGACCTCAGACGAGGGCAAGGCCATGCTCAGAATGCTCAACCAGCAGGACCTGCCGGATCGGGCCGTAGTCGAGGAGTTCGCGACGAGCCTGGAGCGGGTTCGGACCAGGCTGCGCACCGATGTCAAGCTCGGCAAAGCCCCGGGCGCCGCGCTGGACGACGAGGGAATGTTGTTCGAATGCGGCTGGAGCTGGGGAATCGTGGCCGGCGCCGACGACGTCGAATTCATCGACGCGGCGAACGGCACAGGTGATGGTGTCGCCGAGGCCCGCCCGTACCTGTATTTCACCGTGATCGCGTTGGACGGCATCAACGACGTCCTCTCACAGCGCACCCGTGAACTCGACCTCTTCAACGACGACCAGTATCGACTGGCCGAGGCGTTGCGGATCCGCTGGGATCTGACCCAGCGCTATTGGGCAACGGTCGCTCGATTCGGTTCCGGCCGTTGGCCATTGGAAGACATTCCGTGGCGGACCTCCGACGGTGAGGAATCGGACTACTTCAGTCTCATCGTCTCGGCGGTGCTGATCCAGGAACTCGTCGCCCGCACAGCATCCGATGACGATCTCACCCGGGCTGTAGACATCTTCGACGAGCTGGCCAGACGTGGACGGATCCTTCGGCGCGCGACCAGTGGCGATCCCGCTGTCGAACTGCACGATCCCGGCGTTCGGATGGTGCTGCGCGGCAGTGAAAAGGTCGACAACGGTCCGAGATTGGCGTGGGCGGTCTCGGATTTCGCCGCGGTGTTGCTGAAAAGAAGTCTCCAGGCGGCTCGGTTGTCCGGCAACATCACCGCACGTGATCAGCTGATGGAATTGGCCAAGGCGATCATGGACCACCTCGACCGGAGGATGATCCAGGAAGGTCCGGCGACAGGGCTGTGGGACGATCCCGGTGCCGTATTCGGTACGGACACAACGAAACCGGTGACCGCACCCTCCTGGTACATGACTGAGCGCATCGTGGAATGTCTGGTCGCGGCCGACAGGACCTATCGGGAAGCGCCACTGCGTTCACCCGCGATGGTGACTCGCGCTGTCGAGTTGCTCAACGAGGCCGAACATCTGCTCAACCAGGGAATGCTCAACGTCAGCATCGAGGACAAATCACCCAACCGGATCGAACTCGATGACGTCGAGGACAAGCTCGAACGCGCCAGGAAACTGGTGAACGTGCAGCCCGGTACCGCGTTCACACTCGCCTCGGCGGCGCTGGTAGCGCTGAACCGGTTGGCGTTCGCGACCCAAGACGCGACCAGGAGCAGCTGACCGATGATCGTGTTCGCGACTTCAGACAAAGGCGGAACAGGGCGGTCCGTCACCAGTTGCAATATCGCCCATCGCCTGTGTGCCAGTGGACGGAGCACCGTGTATGTCGATTTCGACTTCGGATCGCCGACTGCGGGCGCGGTGTTCGAGATCGGCACCATCGAGCGGGGAACAGCGCCGGGTACCGGGACCCATTCCTTTTTGACCGGGCGTAACAGCGTTGTGCACAGCGTCGATGTGCACAAGCAGACCGATCGTCAGGACCTCCGCAAACACCGGACCAGGTTGGCGAAGCTGACGTTGCTGCCCGGCGACGAGGGTGGCGGTGAGCTGACCAAGTTGGCGGACTACCCCGGGATCGTCACCCGGTGCGTCGAATTGTTGCTCGGGCTCGCCGCCGCCAACAAGGTAGTGATCGTGGATCTGAGCGCAGGCAGATCGGTGGCGCTCGAGCTGGCGCTGCGAGCCGCCGCTACGCCGCAGATGCGGGCGACAACGGTGCGGTGGTTGGTCTTTCATCGGTGGACACGCCAGCACATTCTCGCTGCGGGCGGCTTGATGCTTGGTCCGAACGGGTTGCTGCGCGGCGGTGCGGCCGCCGGTCACGACGCGGAGGAATTGCGCCGCAATATGCGCTTCGTTCGCACGGCGGTACCACAGTTGAACACCCCGACCTCAGCTGCTACCGCACCGCAGGCAGCGTGGCAGAACAAGCAGGAATCCGCGCTGCGTGCGCTGGCGTCGACGGAGCGGATCGGTGAGACGGTGCTGATCGGCGCCACCCCGGTCGAACCCGTGCTGCAGTGGCGCGAGCAGCTGATTCTCGACGTCGACGTCAGCGCCGGGATCGCGAATGCCGCCACGGTGACTGCGTTCCAGGAACTGGCGCGAAAGCTGGTGAGTAGGGACGAATGGCAGGAGGTCTGATGCACACGAGCGAGGAATTCACAGGCTACGTCGAGGCCGGGGAGATGGCCACGGTGCCAGGCACCGATATGTCTCACCTGTCGATCGAAGTCGGGCACTTCTATATGGAGGATCTGCTCAACGGAGTCGAGCGGATCGAAGCCCAATTCGAACGGGTCAGGGCGATGCTCGATGCCTTGGTGGCTCTCGAATCCGTGGCATGGTCACGCAAGGGAGGGGAGGTTCCGTTTCGGGTGAGCACATGTTTCCTGCTGGATGACTACTTTCGCGCCGATACCGACCCACGGGAGATTATCCCCAAGCTGCGAAGCGCGGCCGCCGGATGTGGTGTGCCGATCGACTACCTCGCGCGCGAGGCCGGCTGCCATGAGGCACCGCGGGTGGGTGAAGTGATCCCGCTGGCGAAGGCTGTTGCCGACATGTTGGTGGAGGAGCCGATCGAGCACACCACCGGTCAGCGTCCCCCTGCGCAAGATCTCGGCTGGCTGGCCAATGGTCGCCGTTCCAGTGAGAGTGAAGCGGGTCCTGCGATGGATATCCGCCCTTACATGCCACCGCGGGAATTCGGGCGGCAGCGAAGTCTGTCTATTTTCGCCGATATCGAGATGTGGCGTGCGGATTCGGATTCGGCGGATGGGCGGCTCTGGTCCTGTCCGTTCCTGGCCTCTGTGTGGCATCTGCTTCGTCTCGGCATGCTTCGGTATCAGGACGAGGTAGCGGTGACGCCGGTCGCCGTGCATCCCGACGTCGAAGGATTCGTGTGGCCGAGCGACTGGCGGGACTTGCCCGCGGTGATGCAACTGAATCCGAACGCGCAGCCGTTCACCGCGTATCGCTCCTTGTCGCTGATGCCGCAGCGGTATATCGGCATCGAACACGCGGTTCGGGTGATTCTCGATCACCTCGATCTCGATGAGCGAGTGGTGAGTTCGGTTGTCGATCGGGCGCGCGGCGAAGGCCTCGCCCTGCCCGGGCGGGTGAGCGAACGGATCGGGCACGTGCTGTTCGACGGGTCCTGATGGGTAACTGACACAAGACATTCAGGTGTCAATGGCGTATAATGTCCTCCGGTTGCCTACACTTTTCCCATGCCGATAGACGGGCGCCCCTTGGTGGCGTTGGGTGAAGTGCGCACCTGCCTGCTGCCGAACTCCGCCGCGCTGAGCCGCGATGCGGCGGTCGACCTTCTCGACGTGGTGTTGGGTCGACCGGGTCTGTCTCGCGAACGTCCCTTGGATTGGGCCGAATCTCCGCGTCTCGCGGTCGGCATCGACTGTCAGTTGGTACCGCATGTCCGATCCCGCGGTGTCGGTACGGTCGCCACGAACGCGCTGGTCATCGGCGGCCGGGTGCTGCAGAGCTCGGCGCACGCCATTGTCGCGCCCGCCGCGACGTCGTCGGGGCGGCGGCAGACGTGGGCGCACTATCTAGGTCGTGTGGGCACCGTCGAACTGTTGACGGGGGCATCGGCCACGATTGCCGATCGTCTGGTGGTCGGCTTTCTCAGCACTGCCCGCGCCGCCGACCCGGTCCTGGATATCACTGCCATCAGCACTCGACTGCTGACGAAGGTGCACAGCGATGTTCGGCTCGACCGGCAGCCACCGCTGTTGGTCGAACCCACACGGCTGCGGTGGGCCGCCCGCGTCGTGCCCGGGGCGCAGGCATCGGTGCTCTTCGGCTTGCATCAGGATCGAACCCGCACCGCGTTGGTGACGGTCGGTTCCGCCGACGACCTGCCCGAGGTTCGTCGATACTGCCAGGATCTGGCAGTGCACGATTGGTTGCTCACCGCTGTCATCGATGTCATCGAGGATGCCGAGTTCGCCCAAACCTCAGGCAGCACACCGGAATCGGTGCTGGCGCCGGCACTGCAGCATCTCGCCCATCTGTGGATGCCCAGTGCTCACACCCCACCGTTGCTCCGCTGTCTGTGGGAGCAACTGGAGAATGATCCCGGCTTCTCCCGTCAATGGAATGCCAGGATCGGGCAATTGCGCGACCGCGTCGCCGTCGCGACCTTGGCCGCGCTGCACCGAACCTCCGCGCAAGTGCGTCAGTGGTAGCGACTAGAGCCGGAACCATCGTCGCACGAGCAGAGCGAAGAAGACCGAGGTTGTCACGCTGCCGAGGTAGGACTCGACGATCAACAGCACCCGCGCCGTTGGTTCGAGGTCCATGGCGTCGAGGTCACCGAGTCCGAGTGGGTTGAGGAATTCGATCAGGGACAGATGTGCCGCTGTGGTAGCCGCAACATCGGTCACCAGCATCAGGGCGCCCGCGAACAGCGCCAGTTCGCAGGCGATCCAGCCCAGCAGCCTGAATGGTCGATACCCATAGCCGCACAGAATGTTTGCTACGAAGCCCGGCGTGCGACGCATTCCCCGACGTTGCGCTCGAGTGCGGGCTCGGGCCAATGCGAGCCCGCACCGGTCCTGATCGTCGAGGTCGGCATTGATCGCATGAAGATCACGTGCCTGCCGAAAGGCTACGCAGGCATGGGCGGGCAGGTCGACGTCGAGTAATCGCGCTCCGAGATCCTCGTAGATCAATGCCAGCATGCGGTTCTGCCTTCGGCTCAGCCGAAGCGGTCCTCTTGCCTCGATTTCCGCGGCCAGCATCGCCATCGCCAGCACCCGCAGCGTGTGGTCCGAGGGGGTCGGGTGCTCGAGAATATCGTCGATCGGTGCGTATACACGAGCGAAAACCAGACTGTCGCCCGCACGCCGAGTCGAAGGGGGATCGTATTCGGCCAGGACACGTTCGACCCGGCGATCGAGCTGATCCAGATTGTCCTGCTCGCTGCCGCTCTCCGGCGCTGCCAGGGTCTCCAGATAGGCATCGGCGTGGCGTTCGATGAGAGTGATCTTCGAGGCGACGAACGGTGACAGCTGGTCAGTAGGGTCATCCTCCCTGAACACAAGCTATCCCCGCGGCCCGTCACCCTTGGACCATCGACGGTCCTGCGGTCCGGCATCCCACCAATACCCCGCGGAATCGTCCAGTCGATGCACGAGGAGGTCTCGCGGTTCTTCTGGGCCGAAGTAGTGTTCGTCGTGGTCGACCCAGACGAATCCAGACTTCTTGTACAGGTTGACCGCAGGGGTGTTCGAGGGGCGCACCGTGATGAAGACCGTGTCGATCCGCGCACCACGGCAGCGCTCGACCGCGCGCACCAGCAACTCTCTACCCAGTCCGAGACCCTGACGGCTACCCGCGACCGCGAGGCCGATCACCCAGGCGGACCCCTCCTGATCGACCGCGACGAGCGCGTATCCGCAGATCTCGCGCTCGATTTCCGCTACTACCCAGTGTGATCCGTGCACCTCGAACAATTGCCGTAACACGAAGTACGGGTAGGACAGCGAGGAGAACTCCTGGGATTCCAGCGCTGCGATCGCCGTCAGATCATCGACGTCGGCGGGGCGGAAATCGGGCTCGGCGGCGCCGTTCTCGCTCGAACTGTCCAAAACGCGACCCCCGTTGCCTGATGCGCCCACCATCCAGAGTAGAGCAACTCCCTTGCAGCGGAAGACATATGGAGTCCGCACCCGGCTGCGGCGCAGACAGCAGGCGAAATAGTATGTAGCGCAACGAGGCTCGCGGAAATCAGTGATCTGGAGTGGACGACGGTCCACGGGCGGATCGGCACGGCGCCGCAGGGACGGCCCCTTTCGCAGCCGAGGCGTGCTTGGGCGCAATGTCGATGTCAATGTTCGATGCGCTGCTGGTCCCGGTTGTCACCAGTGACGAGGCAGGTTTTCGGCCCGCGCGGCGTAGTACGTTGCCACATCGATCCGGCGCTTCACTTGCTCGACGCGGGCGGCCCACTGTTTGGAGAAGCCGGCCGCTGCCTGCAGATCCCGCCACGGTGCTCGCATCGCGGCGGGAACCTGGGCGCCCGGCATCCATAGGTGCGCGAGATGTTCGAACACGGGCGCGAGCACTGCGACCTGCCGTCCGTTATCGAATCCTTCGGCCGCCCGCACTTTCGCATCGATGACGGTCAGTAACCAGTCGTGTACGGCTACGTCCTGGCAGAAGCGCAGGGCGTCAGGCAGATTCGTAGCTTCCCGCACGGTGACCTGTAGGGCTCTGTTCAGGTCGTCCTCGAGACGCAGCGACACAGCGGGTCCGGCGCGGCCGCCCACAATGGCGGTCCACCGCAGTCGCGTGGTCGGCGCCCGCAGTGGTGGCCGTTGATCCAGGAGCCGTGAGGATCGGACGTCATCGAGATGCCTGGCACAGATCGATGCGAGGTCGAGGATATTCGGGCCCCGCTGTACGAAATAGCCTGCGGCCAATTTCTTGTCGGTGACCGTGTGGTCGGGCAGCCCGCCGATGACCTCTGTCACCCCGACCCGGCTGAGGTAATGCGGCCACGGCCTGCGCCTTTTCTGCTGACCCCGGACCACGGTGGTGTGCGATGACAGTTGCGTCACCCGGCCGCCCACCAGAACCGCGGTCGACTCGACCGTCCCCACCGCGCGTACAGTCGCGGTCGTACCCCAACCGAGGTGACAGTCGACGCCAGTCGCGCGACGCGGTGAAAAGGCGAGTGGCCCAGGACGTTCACGGCGCAGTACGGTCGCGCCGATGACTGTGGCCAGTAGTTCCTCGGTGGCCTGGCCGTCCAGCGTCACTGAATGCGGTAGCAGGCAGGTGCGGATCTCGCCGAGCGCCACAATTGGCGTCAGTGGTCGTGACATACTGCGCGGCGGCCTTCGGGATGATGCCGCGACCGGGGTGTCCGACTCAGGGTTCGTCATGGTCATGTCCCGTCGAGCAGCAGATGTGTCACGCGTTCAACAATTTTGGGTGGCACCAGCAACTGCTCGGCAGCGCCTTGGGCTGCCACCTGGGCGGCGACATCGTCATCCGGTGCGAGGTGGTCGAGAATTACCCGTACTGCCGACTCGATCAGCAGATACCGCTTGGGCAGCATCGACAGCGTCCGGTACGCAGTGAACGGAGCCGCATCCGCATTGAGCTGCAGGACAGGTGGAAGGTCGTGCCATCGATCGGGCCGATCTCGGTCGGCGGACCACAGCTGTGGAACAACCACGGGCGCACCCTTATAGCGCAACATGCCCAGCCGCAACAACTGCCACACCGCAGCCAGGAATGGACAGGACCAGCGTCGCGCCGCATCGCGGTCGTGCCACAGTTCTACGTCGAGGAAGATCGAGTGCTCGCCGCGGCCGTACTCCTGAGGTGGCCGATAAGGTTGCGAATGCATGGCCGCACGCGACGAGCCGTTCTGTTCCCGACGTCCGTTGCACAGCCAACCGAGTTCGGTCGTCGGCGGTCGGCCACCGGTGGCGACCTCCTCGTCCTCCGGCTGGTTGATGAGCCGGGCCACCACCATCTCAGCGATCGGTATCGGCGCTCCGAGGGCGATCCCGCCCGAAAACACCGGTGCTTGGTGGCAGCCCGACTGCCTGGCCAGGTAGTCGATGGTCAGGCCGGCATCGTCGGCGGCACCCAACAGCCGGTCGAGCACCTTTGTGGGTTCGAAACGGGGTTGGAAGTAGTCGTCGGTGAGATAGCAGGTACTCACTCGCGTGTCCGGGCCGAACTCGACCTTCGCCGACTCGATGAACGCGGCGACCAGCGGGACTGCGCGCCGGAATTGCGCTCGGACCATGTCGGTGTCGTCGATGATCTCCTCGTGCCGGAAGTGACAGACCTCGATCGACAGGTGGGCCATGGGCAGCGGCGTGATAGAGGCATCCTCGGAAGCTTCCCGATAGATCGGTGAACTCATCTGCTCGTGTCCCACGTCGCCGAATCGGTCAGCCGCCGAGCCAGATTCGTATACGCCTCGACGACATCGAATATGAGTCGACCACCTCGAGCTCACGCTGCGCTGCCGACGGTTCCCCGAAGCCCACGTCGCGAAAGTAGCTGCCGCCCGCAAACATCGGCTCCCCGTCGGCATCGGTATAGGCGTCGAAGAACTCCTCGATCTTCGTCACCAGGGCGCCGCCGACCCAAATGTCTTCGCCGAGCACTGCCATCACCGCGGCGATATCATCGGCGGTCGCGATGCTGTCCGGGTCGAGGGCGAAACTCGCCAGCTCGGTCGACGGATACAGCAGGCACATCAGCTGTTCGGCGTCGCTGATCGAATTGCGTCCGTCACGTCCGCCCCAGACCCACCGGTCATCGCGGAACGAGGTGCGCAGGTGTGCGCGCCAGAGATCCAGAAGTTGTTGCCGCGGTCGGATTCTCATCGGTGCCCCTCCGTACAACTGCACCTCAGTGTGAACGGTGGACCGCGTCCTTGTCCTCGGTTGAGCCGTAATATGTTTCGAGCAACGCTCGAGGATGTGTATTGCGAACTGGCGCAGCATCTTTCGGTTCGTCGGCAAGACGGCCCGCTGCAGCCGAAAGCCACGTTCGGGAGGGGACCGAACGTGGCTTCGGGTGGGTGGGGATGGATCAGACGCTGGCGTAGGCCAGGGAGGGAACCTTGTCGGTGGCGAAGGAGGTGCGCAGGTAGCACCACCAGGTGACGGCGGCCATCACGAGGAAGACGGCGGCGTACGCCCAGAAGGCGGGGGCCATGGTCTTGAGG
>NZ_JBHWZY010000143.1:0-10789 GCF_042727815.1 Nocardia sp. NPDC060220 | reverse complement strand
CCGCCGCCCTGGCGTACGGCCTCGACAAGGACGACCAGACCATCCTGGTCTTCGACCTCGGTGGCGGCACCTTCGACGTCTCGCTGCTGGAAATCGGCGAGGGCGTCGTCGAGGTCCGCGCGACCTCCGGTGACAACCACCTCGGTGGCGACGACTGGGACGAGCGCGTCGTGTCCTGGCTGGTCGACAAGTTCAAGGCGTCCTCGGGCATCGACCTGACCAAGGACAAGATGGCCATGCAGCGTCTGCGCGAGGCTGCCGAGAAGGCCAAGATCGAACTGTCCTCGGGCCAGTCCACCTCGATCAACCTGCCCTACATCACCGTCGACGCGGACAAGAACCCGCTGTTCCTCGACGAGCAGCTCACCCGCTCGGAGTTCCAGAAGATCACCTCCGATCTGCTGGATCGCACCCGCGCCCCGTTCCAGTCCGTGATCAAGGACTCGGGCCTGAACGTGGCCGATATCGACCACGTCGTGCTCGTCGGTGGCTCCACCCGCATGCCCGCCGTCTCCGAGCTGGTCAAGGAACTGACCGGCGGCCGTGAGCCGAACAAGGGCGTGAACCCGGACGAGGTCGTCGCCGTCGGCGCCGCACTGCAGGCCGGCGTGCTCAAGGGCGAGGTCAAGGACGTTCTGCTGCTCGATGTCACCCCGCTGTCGCTGGGCATCGAGACCAAGGGCGGCGTGATGACCAAGCTCATCGAGCGCAACACCACCATCCCCACCAAGCGCTCGGAAACCTTCACCACCGCTGACGACAACCAGCCTTCGGTGCAGATCCAGGTGTTCCAGGGTGAGCGCGAGATCGCCTCGCACAACAAGCTGCTGGGCTCCTTCGAGCTCACCGGCCTGCCCCCGGCCCCGCGCGGCGTGCCGCAGATCGAGGTCACCTTCGACATCGACGCCAACGGCATCGTGCACGTCACCGCGAAGGACAAGGGCACCGGCAAGGAAAACAAGATCAAGATCCAGGACGGCTCCGGTCTGTCCAAGGAAGAGATCGACCGCATGGTCGCCGATGCCGAGGCGCACGCCGCCGACGACAAGGCGCGCCGTGAAGAGGCCGAGACCCGCAACCAGGCCGAGTCGCTGGTGCACCAGACCGAGAAGTTCATCAACGAGCAGAAGCTGAGCGAGGGTGGCGCACAGGTCTCCGCCGATCAGCTGGCGAAGGTGGAGAACGCGGTCGCCGAGGCCAAGCAGGCTCTCGAGGGCACCGATATCTCCGCGGTGAAGTCGGCCGTGGAGAAGCTGGCCACCGAGTCGCAGGCCCTGGGCCAGGCGATCTACGAGGCCAGTGCCGCCGCCGACGCGCAGTCCGGCAACGGCGCGGGCCCCAGCCAGGCCGATGACGATCAGGTCGTCGACGCGGAGGTCGTGGACGAGCCGGTCGACACGGACAAGAAGTGACCGAGGCGAACTCCTCGGAGCAGGAGTTGGTCGAGGAAATCCTGGACGACACTGCGGACGAGAACGCGGAGGCCGCCACGGCGGACTCCGCCCTCGACGCCGAAGTCGTCGAACCGGAGCACGACGAGCTGGCCGAGCGCACGGCCGACCTGCAGCGGTTGACCGCGGAATACGCGAACTACCGCCGCCGGGTCGAGCGTGACCGGCAGGCCAACATCGACGCCGCCAAGGCCTCGGTGGTCACCGAATTGCTCGCGGTGCTGGACGATCTGGATCGGGCGAGGGCGCACGGCGACCTCGATTCCGGCCCGCTGAAGTCCGTCGCCGACAAGCTCGAGACCGCGCTCACCAAGCAGGGTCTGGTCGAATTCGGTGCCGCCGGTGACCCGTTCGACCCCACGCTGCACGAGGCAGTGCAGCACGAGGGTTCGGGCGCCGACCCGGTGATCGGCATCGTCATGCGCAAGGGCTATCGGTTCGGCGACCGGGTGCTTCGGCACGCGCTGGTCGGGGTAACCGATGCCGAGGCCGCGGGGGCATCGGATCCGGATGCCGGCGACAGTCAATAAGAACGCGAAAGGAGGAGATGCCCGGTGAGCCAACGGGAGTGGATCGAAAAGGACTTCTACAAGGAGCTGGGTGTCTCCTCCGGCGCCTCGCAGGACGAGATCAAGAAGGCCTACCGCAAGCTCGCCCGCGACCTGCACCCGGACTCCAACCCGGGTGACACCAAGGCCGAGGAGCGGTTCAAGTCCGTGAGCGAAGCCAATGCGGTGCTGTCGGATCCTGCCAAGCGCAAGGAGTACGACGAGACGCGCCGCATGTTCGCGGGCGGTGGCGGTGGCGGACGAGCCTACGGCGGCGGGTTCAATCCCGGTGCCGGCGGCGGCTTCTCGCAGGACTTCAACATCGGTGACATCTTCGGTCAGGCCGGTGGTACCGGCGCCGCGGGCGACGGCGGGCTCGGCGATCTGCTGGGCGGGCTGTTCAACCGGGGTGGCGGCGGTGGCCGGGCGGCGGCTCGTCCGCGCCGCGGCTCCGACGTGGAGACCGAGACGACCCTGGGTTTCCGTGAGGCGGCCCAGGGCGTCACCGTTCCGCTGCGGATGACGAGTCCCTCGCCGTGCACCACCTGTCACGGCAGCGGCGCCAAGCCGGGCACCAGCCCGCGCGTGTGCCCGCACTGCAACGGTGCGGGCGTGGTCAGCCGGAATCAGGGCGCGTTCGGTTTCAGCGAGCCCTGCGACGACTGCCGCGGCACCGGGTCGATCATCGACGACCCGTGCACCGACTGCTCGGGCACCGGTATCCAGAACCGCACCCGCACCATCACCGTCCGGATTCCTCCGGGCGTCAGCGACGGTCAGAAGATCCGGCTGGCAGGTCAGGGCGAGGCGGGTCTGCGCGGTGCGCCTTCGGGCGATCTGTATGTCACCGTGCACGTCAGCCAGGACAAGGTCTTCGGCCGCCAGGGCGACGACCTCACCCTGGTGCTCCCGGTGAGCTACAGCGAATTGGTACTGGGGACAACAGTTTCCGTACCGACGCTCGACGGCCGGGTCGGCGTGAAGGTGCCCCCGGGCACCGCCGACGGGCGTATCCTGCGAGTTCGCGGTCGTGGCGTGCCCAAGCGCGGCGCGGCGGGCGGCGCCGGTGACCTGCTGGTCACGGTGAAGGTCGCGGTGCCGCAATCGCTCGACTCCGACGCCACCGATGCGCTCAAGCGCTACCAGGAGGCGGAGAAGGCCAGTGGCTTCGAACCGCGTGCAGGATGGGCGGGTGCTTGATGATGTCCGATGATCCGAAGTCCGTTTCGGGTGCTACCGCGCGTGCCGAGTTCTTCATGATCTCGGTGGCGGCTCAGCTGGCGGGGATGCACGCGCAGACGTTGCGTACCTACGACCGGCTGGGTTTGGTCACCCCGCAACGGACCTCGGGTGGCGGACGCCGTTATTCGGCCCGCGACGTCGAGGTGCTGCGCGAGGTGCAGCGCCTGTCGCAGGACGAGGGCGTCAATCTCGCCGGCATCAAGCGCATCATCGAGCTCACCAATCAGGTGGAGGCGTTGCAGCAGCGCGTCGAGGAGATGAGCGCGGAGATGGAGCGGTTGCGGGCGGGCTACCGGCCCGATCTGTCGCCGCCCGCGCGCAGTACCGCGCTCGTGGTGTGGCAGCCACGGCATCGGCGCTGAGTCGTCTTCGATTCGACGAGCCTCCGGTTCGCCCATCCGCTGTGGTGGATGCGAGCCGGGGGCTCGTTCGTCTCCGGTCAACCCCCGGCGACCGGCTGGTGACTCTCCAGCAACTCACTTATTCGTGATCTTGCTGATCGGAAGTCGCGTCGCGGCGCGCTGAGGTGGGGATTTATCACCGTGGACGTCCAAAAGTTTGCTGTCCGGATGCTGAATTCGGACCAATCGGAAGGCAATTCGCTCCCGGCGACCAGCCACTCCGGTGCGCCTACCATGCGTGTCATGGCTCGGCGCGCCGGTTTGCCGCATGCGGTCGACGTAGCGGAAGGGTCGCTCTACCAGGGCCATTGGTCACCAATTGCCTGATATTCCTGGTGGTTTCGAGAATCGTGAGCGGCTGTTCACCCGCAATTAACGGGCTTGAGGTATGTTTTCATGAGAAACTACTGGGAACCGCCTGGTATTTCGCGAATTACATGCGTGATGTTTAAGAGTACGATTCCTAAGCTGGCAAACCTCGCCTAGACTTCTCGCATCGGCTGCTGACGAGTGTCCTCCCAGCCCGTCACTCGCCGGCGCGGCTAGCGTTCGATGGCGAAACGAGGTTGTGACACATATGGATTCGCGGACTGTCGCTTTGATCCGTACTACGTTCAAGGCGGTTGCTGCGGAAGAAGGTGGACCCGAGAAGCTGTCGAGGTCGTTCTACTCGATCCTCTTCACGGACTACCCCGGTGTCCGCGACTACTTCCCGGCTGCCATGGATTCCCAGCGCGACCGACTCGTCACGGCGATCTCCTACGCCCTCGACCGGCTGGAGGAGCCCGACAAGCTGCTGCCGTTCCTGGCCCAGCTCGGTCGCGACCATCGCAAATACGGCGTGCAACCGGCGCACTATGTGGCCGTGGCCAACTCGCTGAAATCCGCCATGCGGTTGTTCGCCGGTGCGGAGATGTGGACCGACGAGGTCGCCAGCGCGTGGGACGAAGGTCTGGCCACCATCAGCGGCGCGATGATCAGCGCCGCCGACAAGGAGACCACCCCGGCTACCTGGACGGGCACCGTCGTCGAACATCGCGAGGTGCTGCGCAATCTCTCGATCGTGCGGGTCCAGCTCGACGTGCCGATGCAGTACGCCGCCGGTCAGTACCTCAGCGTGCAGATCCCCTCGCGGCCACGGATGTGGCGCTATCTCTCGCCCGCGAACCCGGCCAATCCCAACGGCGAGATCGAGTTCCACGTTCGCGGCGTGCTCGGCGGCTGGGTCAGCCCCGCCATGGTCGCGCACACCGCCGTCGGTGATCAGTGGGCGCTCGGCTCGCCGCTCGGCGGTCTCGGTGTACCGCGCAACACCAAACGCAAGATGCTGATGGTCGGTTGTGGCACCGGCATCGCCCCCCTGCGCGCGCAGATCATGGCGATGGCCCAGCGCCGGGTCAACCCGAAGGTGCACCTGTTCGTCGGCGGCCACCACCCCTGCGATCTCTACGACCTCCAGGTCCTGAGCCAACTCGCCATCGCCAACAAATGGCTCACCGTCACCCCCGTCACCGAGAGTGACGAAAACCCCTGGTGGTACTACGACTCCGGCGACCCCCAGCCGGATCTACCCGGCCTGGAACCCCGCATGACCGGCCAAATCGGCAAGGTCGTCGCCAGCTACGGCCCCTGGGCAGACCGCGACGTCCAAATCGTCGGCTCCCCCTCGATGGTCCAGACCACCAAGTTCCGCCTGATGGCGGCCGGTACCCAAGCCCAGTCGATCCGCCACGACCCCTTGTTCTGACCCGCGGGCTTGCCGCGAGCCCGTGGTCCTCAGGCGCCTTCGGAGATGATGTTGGCCGGGGGAGTTCCCGCTTCGATCAGACGGTCGACGGTGGTGCGGACCATCGCGGGCGAACCGCAGACCAGGACTTGGTGTTTGGTGAACGGGCCGTGGGCTGCGGCGACGTCAGCGAGGGTGCCGTGGAGCATTTCCTCGAGTCCGAAGCCCACGTCGGAGCGGGTCTGCTCGTGCCATTCATCGCGCACCGCAGGATCTTCCGGGCTTTCGACAACCGGAATGACCGAAAGCCACGGCAATTCGCCCGACAGCAGGAACAACATGTCGTTGGCGTAGAGGTCGCGGGGTGAGCGGCCACCGAAGAACAGATAGGTGCGCGGCGGAGTGTCGCGACGGGCCAGATCCAGGATCTGAGCGCGCATCGGCGCCAGCCCGGTACCGCCGGCGATCATCACCACCTCGACAGCGTCGGGATCGACCGCGAAAACCCCGTGGGGGGCGTTGATTCGCCACTGATCACCGGGTTTGGTGTCGGCGACGATGGAACTCGAACACCACCCGCCGGGCACCGTGCGCACATGGAACTCGAGCTTGCCGTCCAGCGAGGGCGGCAGCGCGGGAGAGAACCGCCGCCGCACGCCCGGATGCTGCGGCACCTCGACCTCCACCGAACCGCCCGCCTCGAACGGCACGAAATCGCCGATCAGCCGGATCACGGCGAGGTCGTGGCGCAAGCGGTGGTGACCGACGACGGTCGCCGTCCAGGCGGGGTCAGGAAAAGCGTTGCTCATCAGCCTCTTTCGCGATGTCGCGGGCGGGTTCAGACGGGGTCGGCGGCGATGATCTCGAGCGGTGTACCGGCCCGCTGGAGCGCGTAACGGGTGTTGGCGATCATCGACGGCGATCCCGCGATCTGGATCTGACGATCCGACCACGCGCCGAAGCTGGTCACCACCGCTCCCAGATTACCGACCAGGCGGCGCGGCATGCCCATCGGCGTCTCACCCGAATCCTGGGGATACCACCAGGGATTGGTGTGTTCCTCGCACACCGGCACCACGGTCAGCCACGGGTTGGACTGCGAGAGCTGCCACATGTTGTCCACGTCGTAGAGGTCGCCGGGATAGCGCCCCCCGATGAAGAAGTGCACGCGCGGATTGATCCCGCGCTGGCTCATCTCGATCAGCTGCGCACGCAACGGCGCGATGCCCGTGCCGGAGCCGATCATCAGCACATCGCGGCCCGACTCCCGGTCCACGTGCAACCCACCGAGCGGCCCGGCGATCTTCCACCGGTCCCCGACCTTGGTGTCGTTGACGATCGCCGGGCTCACCCAGCCGCCACTGATCCGCCGCACATGGAATTCGATCTCGCCATACGGGTTCGCGGGGATGGCGGGGGAGAAGTAGCGCCACATATTCGGCCGCTGCGGCACCGCGACCGGCACATACTGTCCGGCCTTGAACGGAATGGGTCCGTCGGCCTGTAATCGCACGATCGCCAGATCGTCGAGCACTCGCCGGTGACCCACCACGGTCGCGTCCCAGTACGGCTGCGAGGTGTCCTCGTTGGCGCCGATCGCCATCGACGCCGAGATCAGCAGCGTGATGTCACGCCAGCCCTCATCGAGCTCTCTGGTCCAGCGATTGCCGTGGAAGGTTCGCAGCGCCGCGAGCAGCGCGCGTCCGGCCAGGTCGTAGTGGTCGGCCTCGACCCCGTACTTGCGATGGTCGCGGGCGAGTTGCTCGAGGAAGCGCTGGGCGCGTTCGAAGTCCTCGAGATGGTCGAGGACGAACTGTACCGCCGTCGTGATCCGCTTGGCCTGCATGTCCATGGCAGGCGGAAACAGCTCACGCAACCTCGGATCCTGCGCGAACAGGTGACCGTAGAAAGCGCTGATCAGCCGCTCGGACCCACCGGGTGTCTCCGACACCCCGCGGAAATCGGCGCGGACCAGCGCAAGCGAACGCGCATCCACGTCGTCAAGCTCCATTTCTCTGCAATTGCCGCAATGTGGCTCACCCGTCGGTGCCGCCGTCCCCAGTATCCCCCGAAACCGTCGTCTCGGTGCAGGGATGCTCGTCACGCCCGTTCCCAGCCGCACGGATCGTAAACCCCACGTCTGCGATCAGCACGATCTCCCCATCATCGATACGCGTCGGTGATCTTGCGGGTCGCGCGCGAAGGTGCGTGAGAATCGAGGGATGGCGAGCGACAACTTCATGGAGATTCACGATCCCGAACTTCTGGCCAGGGGTGAACGGGTTCTCGGGGCCGAGTTCACAGCGATGCACGAGCGAGTTCTGCAGGTCAGCGCGTTGACGTCCCGTCTCAACGGTCTGCCCTTCGACGACGAGACCGGAAAGGCGGCGCTGCTGGGGGAGATCCTCGGCCGTCCGCTCCCCGCGGGTCTCACGATCTACCCGCCGTTCTATACCGATCACGGTCTGAACCTGGACCTGGCCGAGCGCGTGTTCATCAATCAGGGCTGCACGTTCCTCGACTACGCCGGAATCCGGTTGGGCCGGGGCGTGATGGTCGGCCCGAAGGCCACCTTCATCACCATGGGCCATCCCGTCGATCCGGAGGAACGGCGCCGATTCCTCACCGGTGCGCCGATCGACGTGGCGGACAACGTGTGGATCGGCGCGGGCGCGATGATTCTGCCCGGCGTCAGCATCGGTCGCGACGCGGTGATCGCCGCGGGTGCGGTCGTCGCGGACGACGTCCCGGCGAACAGCTTGGTGGCCGGTTCCAAGGCGGCTGTGCGTCGACGCTGGTAGTTCGGCCGTCGTGTTGCCCACGGAACGCCTGCGCTGACACCGCGTCAGCCGGTGACCTTCTGCACCGCCGCCTGCCGTGCCCCTTCGTCGACCTCCCCGATCTCGAACCCCTTGCCCACGATGTGCTGGACCAGCGCGGCCTCCGGCGGCAGCCCGTACTTGCGCAGGTAGTAGGGAACAGCGCCCGGCCAGACGAACGCGCCGTCGGTGTGGAAGTTCAACGGCACGTCGCGCTGGGTGGGGTCGAACTCGTCGGCGTCGTGGCCGCGGGCGCTCAGAATCACCGGCGCGTGCTCGAGGTAGGACAGCACCTGATCCTGGATATCGGAGTCCACCGCCGACCGGTTCACCACCGGTTTGCCCTCGGGATTGCGCCCGTCGAACGGCGCCGAAAGTCGAAGTTCGCTCATGCTCCGACAACTTACGCGGCCCCGTCTCTGGTCGGTTGACCGTGCTAATGTGCCTGGTCAAGGCAGTACTCGGCCGGAAGGGGTGGGGATGAAACGCGCAGGTACGGCGATGGTGGTTGCCGGTTTGGCGGTTGTCGGGCTGGTCGGGTGCGACTCGGGGGAGTCGACGTCGAAGGGGGCGACGACCACGGCCAAGCCGGTGTTGTGGAATCCGTGCACGGAGATTTCGGATGCTGCGTTGACGGAGGCTGGGGTGGATCCGGCGACGGAAGAGAAGGGTGTCGCGGGGGTTCCGCAGTCGGGGTGGGAGATCTGTGGATGGGAGGGGCGCACATTCGCTATCACCGTCTACTCCACCAACAAGGCTGCGGATGAGTTCGAAACGAAGCCGGGCAACGTCGACTTCCGTGACGTCACGATCGGGGGACGGCCCGGACGGGAGTTCCGGGTCGAGGGCGCATCGAAGCAGCTCGATTGCGACGTGGTCTTCCCTGCTGGTCAGGGCGTCATCCAACTGCAGGTGCTGAACCGCGCGAGCCTGGACGGGCTGACTGACCCCTGCATATCTCTGGCACGCGTCGGGGAAACGCTGGCGCCGACATTTCCGAAGTGACCGGGGAGGGCACATAAATGACAGGAACGTCGCCGTATACGCAACTGCTGGGGCAGGTCCGCTCTGGCGAGGTTTATCTGAACAGCGAGGTTGCGGCCTTCCATATGTACAAGGCCTGCGATAAGCGGATCGCCGACCTCGATTCGCTCCGCGGCGCCACACGCCGAGCGCAGGCCGTCAGCGGATTCGGCGATTTCCAGATCGCCAAGGACCTCGAGAAGAAGTTCCTGTTGCAGGCGACCGGCGACGAGAACTCGATCGATAACGTCATCCTGAAAGATATCGAAGCCGTGAAAGAGCTTCGCGAGGTTTTCGCGATCTCCTTCAAGCGCATCGCGGGCAAAGACATCGAGAACGCGAACGCCCTCGACTACGTCGCCGGGCAGGTGAGCTGAGTGACCGGTTTCCACAGCATCAACGGCCTCGACCTCCTCGGCGGCCTCAAGAACTTCGTCACGGCTCCGTTCGGCGACAATGGTGAACTCGACAGCTCCGAAATCGCTGACATTCAGAACAAGTACAACTCGCAGCGAGACGGCAACCGAAAAAAGGCGGGCGACCTCGGTTTCGACGGCGAATACCGCCCCACCGTAGTGACGAAGAACGACAGCTTTCCGGGGACCGTCGCGGAACTGCGCGACAAAGTCGACAAGATCGATCTCGACGCTGTCAACGATCTGATCACCGCGTGGAACGAAATCTCAACGCGCAACAGCACATCCCTCGACGAGTTCCGCAAGCAGATATCCCGCGGCATGTCCCCCGACGTCTGGGCAGGTTCCGCAGCGAACGCGGCCGCGCAAACTGTTGCGGCATATGACGCTACGGGAAAAAAGGTCACCACCGCCGCTGCGCTCACCAGTACCAAACTGGACGAACTCCGTACCGGCCTCGAACCGACAAAACGTCTCGTTCCCCACGAACCCGAGCACCGCAGCGGTCTCGACAATGTCGGAGCCCTGCTCACCGGCCGTGGGTGGCGCAATGATGATGTCGCGCAGGAGAACGCGCGAGTCGAAGCCGTGCGCATCCTCCAAACCGTCTACGCCCCGGTCATTTACGAGTCCGACAACAAAGTCCCGGTGATCCCCATCCCGAAGACCGTCGAAGACGGCGGCGGCGAGCCTGAAAAAAAGAGCAGCACAACACAATCCACCACTCAGGGTTCTACTACGCAGCCCACTACCCAGGCGACGACGACGCAGCCCACCACCCCGGCGTCGACCACTCCCACCACCGACCCGGACGACACCGACGACTCGACCGACGATTCGACCACCCCCGAATCGACCACTCCCGAGTCGACGGAGCCGGGCTCGACCACCCCCGCCTCGACCACCCCGAGCTCGACCGTCCCCGGTTCGGGCTCGCCGTCCGGATCACCGAGCGGCGCAGGCTCGCCCGGCGGTGGGTCGCCGGGTTCGGGAACGCCGGGCGCGGGAACGCCGGGTGGTGCGGTTGCCGGAAGCCCCACGTCTACCGGCGGCGCCGGCGGCCGTGGCACCGGCGCGGGCACAGCGGGCCGTTCCGGTATGCCCGGCATGATGAGCCCCGGTGCGGGCAAGGGTGGCGGCAAGGACGACGAATCGACCAAGGG
>NZ_JBHWZY010000142.1:0-10798 GCF_042727815.1 Nocardia sp. NPDC060220 | reverse complement strand
CCCCCGACCGATCAGACCGGCTTCGGCGGCAACGCGGGCGGCGTCGAATTCAGCGGATACCCGCCGTGCGGCGGGATCATGCCGGGACGCGGCGCACTCGGACGCCAGAACATCGGGCCCGGCCTGCTGCGATCGCGCAGCGCCCACATCCGCCAGGTGAGCACCGGGTGGCTGGCCATCGCGTTGACCAGCCAGATGAAACCACCCCGGTCGAGCGCGGCACGGTCGGCCATCTCGTCGACACCGACATCGGTGTTGAGGTACTTGCCCGCGGCGAGCGTCGCCATCGCGGTGGACGCGCCGTGCGGCCGGAAACAGAAGCCGTGATTGTCGGCGGTGTACTCCTGGGCACGGATCAGCGACGACCCGAGTATCGGCAGCCACGGTGCGACGAACATGCCCAGCTGGCGCCAATAGGAGACGTGACCAGCGGCGATATGGCCGACTTCATGCCCGATGATGAACGCGAGTCCGTCGGGCTCACGCGCCGCACCGCCGATTTCGAACAGGTCGCTGTAGACCACGACGAACCGGCGGAACCCGTGGCCCGCGGCGAACGCGTTGATCTGGCCGTTGCCCAGGATGACGTAGGCGTCCGGCGCCTTGTACATCCCGAATCGCGCCGCCGCCTCCTGCACCATCCGGTACCCCTCGGGGAACTGGGTGGGCGACATCTTCACCCCGTTCACGCGCTGGGTCGCGAGATTCAGACCACGACCCGCCCACAGCAGCACCGGCGCGAACAACAGCAGCAGCACATACGGACTGGTGACGATCGAACTGGTCTGCTCCACACCGTGCTCGTCGACGATGGGGTCGGCGAACAGCTCGACCGTCATGAGCGCGAGCGCGAGCAGGTACGCGACCGCGGTGATCATGATGACGACGATCAGCAGCGGGATCTCCCACGGATGCCGGGCGGGACGATCCCACGGCATGAGTCCGCGCGGTCGGTGCTGCGGCGGTGCGGGCGGACCGCTCGGCGGGTAGTAGCCAGGGGCGTACTGGCCGGGCGCGACCGGCGAATACGGGCCGGCCTGCGGCTGAGGTGGGATGTCCTGCGCGGGAAATCCGCCCGTCCGTGGATCGGGCTGGGCCCACGGCGAGGGCGGCGCTGTGTCCTTGTCCAGTGACGGTGTTCGGTCGGGCTGGTGTCCGGTGTGCTCCGGCGGGGAACCTGCCGAATGCGGGGAATGCGGTTCGTGCGGGTGCATGAAACGACTCTAAGCGGGCCTGCGACAATCGCAGCCATGCGCGTTTACCTGGGTGCCGACCATGCCGGTTTCGAACTGAAGAATCACGTCAAGGCTCATCTGCAGGAGGCCGGAGTGGAGGTCGTCGACTGCGGCGCCCTCGAATACGACGCTCTCGACGACTACCCCGCCTTCTGCATCGAGGCGGCCCGACGCACCGTCGCCGATCCGGGCTCGCTCGGCCTGGTCTTCGGTGGCAGCGGCAACGGCGAGCAGATCGCCGCCAACAAGGTCGCCGGCGCTCGCTGCGCCCTGGCCTGGAGCGTCGAAACCGCGGTGCTGGCCCGCGAACACAACAACGCCAACCTGATCGGCATCGGCGGCCGCATGCACTCCACCGCCGATGCGCTGGCCATCGTCGACGCGTTCCTCGCGGCCGCGTGGTCGGACGAGGCGCGTCACCAGCGTCGCATCGATATTCTCGCCGACTACGAGAAGACCGGCATCGCCCCCGAAATCCCCGCGTACTGACGTAGTGCCGGAAGGACATACCCTCCACCGGATCGCCGACCTGCATCAGCAGCGGTTCTCCGGTGGGGTGGTGCGGGTTTCGAGTCCGCAGGGGCGGTTCGCCGAAGGAGCCGCGCTGGTGGACGGGCAGGTGCTGGAGCGGGCCGAGGCCTATGGGAAGCATCTGCTGCATCACTATGCGTCCGGATCGACGGTGCATGTGCATCTCGGGCTGTACGGCACTTTCAGCGAGGCCGAGTTGCCGATGACGGCGCCGGTCGGGCAGGTGCGTATGCGAATGCTGGGGGCCGCAACGGATTTCGGCACCGATCTGCGCGGGCCCACGGCGTGTGAAGTGCTGATGCCGCCCGAGGTGGACGCGCTCACCGCACGCCTCGGCGCCGATCCGTTGCGCGCCGACGCCGACCACGAACGAGCGGGCGCGCGAATTCGGCGCTCCCGCAGGGCGATCGGCGCACTGCTGATGGACCAAGCCCTGATCGCCGGTGTCGGCAACGTCTACCGCGCGGAAGTCCTTTTCCGCCACGGCATCTCGCCTTTCCGCCCCGGCACCTCGATCACCCCCACCGAATGGGACGCGCTCTGGGCCGACCTGGTCGACCTCATGCCGATCGGCGTCACCACCGGCCGCATGCACGTGGTCCGGCCCGAACACGACACCGGCGCACCGTCTTACACCAAAGACCGCCCCCGCACCTACGTCTACCGCCGCCAGGGCGAACCCTGCCGAGTCTGCGCCACTCCCATCGCGCACAAGGTCATGGAAGCCCGAAACCTCTTCTGGTGCCCCACCTGCCAGCCCCGCTGACAACCGCCGGTGTGATTCCCGCCGGTGTGCGAGCATGATCGGATGACGCAACCCGGGCCGGAATATCATGGCGCCGATGGTGATCCGCGCTACCCGTCACCGCGCAAGTTACGCAACGTAGCGGCCAACCTCGCCGACATCGTGCTTCCCTACGGTGTGCTCGCGGTCGCGTTCGTCGCTGTTGTGCTGCTCGTCGGTAACGACTGGATGCTCGACATGGATGACCAGGCCCCGGTGATGTTCGGGTCCATGATCTTCCTGGTGATCCTGCTGGTGACCAACGCCACGGTGCTGCCGAGTGTCTTCGGTGCGACCGCCGGTCAACTTCTGATGGGCCTGAGGTGGATCCGCGGCACGGATGGCCTCGGTCCGAGCGCACGTGACATGTGGCGAGCATTCCGGCAGCACCGCACCGTTTTTCGGCTCGGCGGCGTCGCTCAGTGCGCGCCACTGATCGTCGTGGTGCGCAGATGCGACACCACCGAGGACCGGTCTGCCGTAGCGGTCGACACCCCCGGCCAGGCTGCGGTCACCTATCTCGAACACTGAGCGCACGGTCACGATGCGGGCCGTCAACGCGCCCTAACCAGCCGGTGCCCCCATTCCGAGCACGGACTCCCGCGATGTTACGACTCGATCCGGTCGAAATCGGCTGAGCCGGAACGCGAAGTGCAGGCTTCGCGATCCGACTCAGCCGGCGACCGCCGTTCCCAGTTCGGGGTCGCCCGATTCAGCGAGCGCGAAACGCCGCCCGCCCGCCGATTTCGCCGAGTACATCGCGCGGTCGGCGCGACGCAGCAGGTCGGTGAAATCGCACGTCTTTCCCGGTGGGCAGAACGCGGTGCCCACGCTGGCCGAAACCGGCACGGGGCCCGCGCTCGACCACACCGGGTCGCGCAGTGCGGCGACCACGAGGTGCGCCAACTCGCCGAGGGTGTCGCGGCGGGGGTTGGCCGCCACCACGAACTCGTCGCCGCCGTATCGGCAGATCACCGTGTCGGGCGGGCACACCTCACGCAAGCGGTTGGCCAGTTCGACCAGTACCTCGTCGCCGATCGCGTGTCCGTAGCCGTCGTTGATCTGTTTGAAGCGGTCCAGGTCCACCACCAGCACACCGACACCGCGGCTCGGGTCGGCGGCGAACGCGCGTACCCGTTCTTGCAGCAGCGTGCGGTTCGCGAGATCGGTGAGGGCGTCGTGGGTCGCCTCGTGGCGCAAGCGGTGCTGCAGCGCGGCGATCTCCTGTACGCGCAGTGACACTTTCGCCGAGATGTTCTGTTCCTGTTGCGCCAGAGCGCGTTCCTGCAGAGCCTGTGCGTAGCTGTCGATGGCCTGGCTGGCCACCAGCGGCCAGCGGGTCGCCACCAGCGAACCCGGAACCCCCGAGGGGAAGCCGAGCAGCCAGCGACTGGCGTGGGCCAGCATCCTGGTGCGTTCGAACGGCGCCTCGGCCAACCGCGCGCCGAGCTTGCGCGCCTGTGGAACCGGGAACGGTTCGGTCCGAGCCAGGTGCAGCAGCCGCTCGACGATGTCGACGAGCACCGGCTCCAACTGATGCGGCGCCGTGGAAGAGCCCGGTTCGGCGCATACCGCGCGGGCCCAGGCGCGGGCCATCGCGGCGACCGGTGGCTCGATGTGGACAGTCATCGACATCACCGGCGGTAGGTGGCGACGAACTTGCCACCTCGATCATTCGCACTGCTACGCGGTTGGGTCCACCGAGTTCGGCACACGCTCACCGCCCCCTTTCCAGATACCCCCGTCCGGCAAAAAGGATCCTAGCAAGCCACCCGAGACCGAAAAGTCACGTTCTGCAACGCGTTCTCTGGTCTCTCGCGAATGGCGATCGGGTATGACATCGCTGCAGCGTCTCCGGCGTTACATATTTCCCGAAAAGAAATTTCGTGAGCCGAAACATACAGCGTGATGCCCTCCGCTGGGCGGTGGACGTTGCGTCGCCATGGGTCCCTCCTGGCACGGGGTGCGAGTCGTGACGATGTGGCAGTAGTCGTCACGCGCATTCTCATGGTGGCCTACTCGCCGCCCACGTGCCGGGTTTTTAAGGAAAATTCTCCTATTTAATCCCCCGGTGGAGCAGGCGCCGGTCCCCATGGGCGCATCAACCATCGTCGCCGGGAGGGGGTTTCGGGGATAGGGTCATTAGGCCCTAATCGGGCATGGCGAGGGTTGGTCGCGTGGGGAGTGGGGTACACCGGCGGCCGACACGCATCAATCGGGCAGGCAGGGGCCGGATTGGCATTTTTCGCGCGGGGTTCGGTACAGTCGTGGCGCACACGACATCGTGGCGATCCCATCGATGTCGTATGCCTGCGGGTGTAGTTCAATGGTAGAACCTCAGCCTTCCAAGCTGATGGTGCGGGTTCGATTCCCGTCACCCGCTCAAACATGTATTGCCTCCACGGTGCTCTCGCCGGTGAGGTATCGGGGTGTAGCGCAGCTTGGTAGCGCATCCGCTTTGGGAGCGGAGGGTCGCAGGTTCAAATCCTGTCACCCCGACCATCACCATTCGCCCAGCTCAGGCTTGTAGGAGACGGATGCCCACGCAACGCAAGGTCGCGATCGTCACCGGAGCCGCCCGTGGCATCGGCGCCGCAGTGGCCACGAAGCTCGCCGCCGACGGATACGCCGTCGCCGTCCTCGATCTCGACGAAGCCGCCTGCGCGGGCACCGTCGCCGCCATCGAGGCCGCCGGGGGCGCCGCCCTCGCGGTGGGTGCCGACGTGGCCGACGAAGCGGCCGTCGCCGCCGCGGTGGAGCGGATCGCCACCGAGCTCGGCGCGCCGACCGTGCTGGTCAACAACGCGGGCGTGCTGCGCGACAACCTGCTGTTCAAGATGTCGGTCGACGACTGGGACACCGTCATGAACGTGCACCTGCGCGGTGCCTTCCTGATGACCCGCGCCGTGCAGAAGTACATGGTCGAGGCGAAGTTCGGTCGCATCGTCAACCTGTCGAGCACCTCGGCACTCGGCAACCGCGGCCAGGCCAACTACTCCGCGGCCAAGGCGGGCATGCAGGGGTTCACCAAGACCCTCGCCTTCGAACTCGGCAAATTCGGCGTCACCGCCAACGCGATCGCGCCCGGCTTCATCGAAACCGAGATGACCGCGGCCACCGCCGCCCGGGTCGGCGCGGACTTCGAGGCTTTCAAGGCCGCTGCGGCCGCGCAGATCCCGGTGAACCGGGTCGGCACGCCCGAAGACATCGCCAACACCGCCGCGTTCTTCGTGAGCGAGGGCGCCGGCTTCGTCTCGGGGCAGGTCATCTACGTGGCCGGTGGCCCGAAGGACTGAACGTCGGTCAGGCGCAGCCGAACCGGAAGTCTGCCCGCGCCTCCGTACCCGCGGCCACGGTGACCCGCACCGGCTCGGTGACGGCCAACCCGCAGCCGCCGGGCACCGTCACCACCTTCGCCTCGTAACACCCCGCGGGCAGCGCCACTGTGGCGCGCCCGTCGGCCCCGCTGACCAGCGTCGCGACCACCTGTTTCGCCTCGCACGGCGTCACCTCGATATCGGCCCGGTTCACCGGAACCGGCTCCCGTCCGGTGAACGTCCACGCCGTCAGCGTCCCCGTCCCCTGCGGTGCTGGATCGGCGCTCGCGACACCGCTGACCATGAGCGGAGCGAGTACGGACAGAGCGAGAAATGTACGGCGCATGAACCTCTCCTCGTCGATGAGTCGGGTCGTCCGCTGCTGATGGTAGGCCCATCAGGTGGGAAATCCGCACGTCACACCCGGGTTCGACGTTGACGATTCGGCGACGGGTCCTGGCGCCCGGCGTTGCGGTGTCGCGTCGACAGGCTCAGTCGGGCACGGGCGTGATGCCCGCGCGTTCGCTCCAGACCTGCTCGGCGGGGACGGAGATCGTGGTCATCTCCGGGTAGCGCAGGGCGGAGAGGGTGCCGCCGAAGACGGCGCCGGTGTCCAGGCAGAGGGTGTTGTTGACCCAGGTCAAGGTGTGGACCGGCGTGTGGCCGTAGAGGACCGTGGGGGCGCCCCGATAGTCCTTGGCCCAGTCGTAGCGGACGGGATAGCCGTGTTCGTCGAGCTCACCGGTGGGGGCGCCGTAGAGGGCGAAGGAGCGGGCTCGGCCCGACGTGCTGCCGTGCAGGCTCTCGGGCAGACCCGCGTGGGCCACGACCAGCGCGCCGCCGTCGAGGAGGTAGTGGCTCGGCAGGGTGCCGAGGAAAGCGTGTGCGGCCGTACGGAATTCGAGGTCTTCGTCGGCCAGTTGGGACAGCGACTGTTCGAGGCCGTGCGCGATGCGGACATTGCGGCCGTCGAGGGCGCGCATCAGCTTGTGATCGTGGTTGCCGGTGACGCACAGGGCGGTTCTCGCGGCCACCATCCCCATCACCAGACGCAGCACCCCGGGTGTGTCGGGGCCCCGGTCGACGAGGTCGCCGACGAAGACCACGGTGCGCTCGCCCGGGTGGGCGGCGCCGATCGGGCGGCCGCGGTCGTCACGGTCCAGGACGTAGCCGAGTTCGCCGAGCAGGGTCTCCAATTCGGAGCGGCAGCCGTGGACGTCGCCGATCACGTCGAACGGTCCGGTCAGATCGCGGCGATCGCGGGGGAGGAGCTCGGTGCGGCGGGATTCGGTCATATCCCTTCCATCGTCGTGCAGGGCGGGCCCGCGCCGCAACCGTGTTACCGCGCGGTGGGAATCGCCGAGTCGGGCCAGACCCAATCGGCCACGACCGGGATATCGGCGCCCTGTTCGCGGGTCCAGCGGCGCGCGATCAACCGGGCGTCGACGATCTCCTGGCGCAGACCCGCGGCCCGCTCGCGCAGCCCCGGAACACGGTCGATCACGTCGAGCACCAGATGGAAGCGGTCCAGATCGTTGAGCATCACCATGTCGAAGGGCGTGGTGGTGGTGCCCTTCTCCTTGTAACCGCGCACGTGCAGGTTGGCGTGGTTGGTGCGGCTGTAGGTGAGCCGGTGCACCAGCCACGGGTAGCCGTGGAAGGCGAAGATCACCGGGCGGTCGGTGGTGAACAGGGCGTCGAACTCGGCGTCGGGCAGGCCGTGCGGGTGCTCGCCCGCGGGCAGCATGCGCATCAGGTCGACGACATTGACGAACCGAATCCGCAGGTCCGGTAGCCGATCCCGGAGGATCGCCACCGCGGCCAGAGTTTCCAGGGTCGGCACATCGCCCGCGCATCCGAGCACGACATCGGGCGTGGTGCCGGGGTCGTCGTTGTGACACGCCCACTCCCAGATTCCGAGGCCGCGAGTGCAGTGCAGCCCCGCCTCCTCGGCCGAAAGCCAGTCCGGCCCCGGCTGTTTGCCCGCCACGACCACGTTCGCGTAGTGCAGCGATCGCAGGCAGTGGTCGTAGGTCGACAGCAGGGTATTGGCATCCGGCGGCAGATACACGCGCACGATATCGGGGCTCTTGTTCGCCACTACGTCGAGGAAACCGGGATCCTGATGGGTGAACCCGTTGTGGTCCTGACGCCACACATGCGAGGTGAGCAGGTAGTTCAGGCTGGGGATCTTGCGCCGCCACGGCACCGCCGAGCTGGCATCGAGCCATTTGGCGTGCTGATTGAACATGGCGTCGACGATGTGGATGAACGCCTCGTAGCAGGTGAAGACGCCGTGGCGGCCGGTCAGCAGATAACCCTCCAGCAGGCCCTCGCACATGTGCTCCGACAGCACTTCGACCGCGCGCCCGACCGTCGACAGATCCACGTCCCAGCGCCCGACTTCCTCCTGCCAGTCGCGTCCGGTCACCTCGAGAATGTCCTGCAACCGATTGCTGACCAGTTCGTCGGGGGCGAAGGTGAGGAAGTTGTGCGGATTGCGGGCGGTGACATCGCGCAGCCAGCCGCCGAGGACCCTGGTGGCCTCGTGCTCACCCGCACCTGGCGACACGACGTCCACGCAGTAGTCGCGCCAGTCGGGTAGATCGAGATCGCGAATCAGCAAGCCGCCGTTGGCAACCGGGTTCAGGCTCATCGGATTCGCGGGCACCTGCTGGAGCAGGGCCGGTACCGGCGACCCGTCTCGGCCGAACAGTTCCTCCGGCCGATACGACCGCAACCACAGCTCCAGCACCCGCCGGTGCTCGGAGTCGGTGCGCGCGTTCGGCAGCGGCACCTGATGGGCGCGGAACGTGCCCTCCACCCGTTGGCCGTCGACCACCGGGGGACAGGTCCAGCCCTTCGGCGTGTGCATCACGATCATCGGCCAGCGCGGACGTTTCGTGTCCCCGTCCTCGCGGGCCGCCCGCTGGAACTGCGCGATCCGGTCCATGCAGGTGTTCATCGCGGCGGCCATCGCCTGGTGGACCGGTGCGGGGTCGTTGCCGGAGACGATCAGCGGTTCGTAGCCGTAGCCACGGAGCAGCTCGATCAGTTCTTCCTCGGGAACGCGGGCGAGGATCGTCGGATTGGCGATCTTGTACTCGTTGAGCGCGAGGATCGGCACCACCGCGCCATCGCGCCCCGCGTTGAGGAATTTGTTCGCGTGCCAGCTGCCCGCCAGCGGACCGGTCTCGGCTTCGCCGTCACCGACGACGCAGAACACGACGAGATCGGGGTTGTCCAGGGCGGCGCCGTAGGCGTGCAGCAGCGAGTAGCCGAGCTCACCGCCCTCGTGGAAGGACCCCGGCGTCTCCGGCGCGCAGTGGCTCGGCACACCACCGGGGAAGGAGAACCGATGGAAGAATCGGCGCATGCCGTCGACGTCGCGGGGGATGTCCGGCTCGAGCTGGGCGTAGGCGTCCTCCAGCCACGCGCAGGCGTTGGGGCCGGGGCCGCCGTGACCGGGGCCCGCGACATAGACCGCGTTCAGGCCGCGGTCCCGGATCACCCGATTGGCGTGGGCCCACACCAGATTCAGGCCGGGCACGGTGCCGAAGTGGCCGAGCAGGCGCGGCTTGATGTCGTCGGGGACCAGCGGGGTGCGTAGCAGCGGATTGCTCATCAGATAGATCTGGCCGACCGCGAGATAGTTCGACGCCCGCCACCACGCGTCGACGGCGACGAGTTCCTCGCGCGAGAGCGGACCGGGCGCGTCGGTGAGGACGTAGGGCTTCGGGGCGATGGTCTCGCCCTGACCGTCTCCCACACTGTCCGCCGCGGTGTCGCCCAACGTGGTTTCGGTCATCGCGGACTCCTCGAACTCGATGAGGTCACGGCGCCGTCCGCGCCGCGGGGGCCTGCACGGGCGCCGATCGAGGACCGGCGACACCGGTGGAGAAACGCACCGCCGAGCCTACCGTCGTGCCGGTTCCCGACGCCGCAACGGCGGTCGATTACTCTGCGGGCCATGCATTCTCTCGGCAGGATCATCGGAATCGGACTCGTCGCGGCCGCCGCGATCACGACAGCGGCCTGCGGCTCCGACACGGATTCGAGCAGCGCGCCGAGCTCGAGCGCGGCCGGCGGGAGCTCCGCGAGCACAGGTCGCGAATGCACCGCCGACGACGTGAAAGTCAGCGGCGGTTACGGCGAGGCGCCCAAGATCACCATCCCCGACAGCTGTGACCCGCCCAAGACTCTGATCACCAAGGACCTGGTGGTGGGCACCGGGCCGGGCGCGGTGGCCGGCCAGCCGCTGACGATGAACTACGAGCTGGTCACCTGGTCGGACAAGCAGGTACTCGACAGCTCCTTCCAGCGTGGTAAGCCGTTCGGGCTCACCCTCGGCGCGGGCCAGGTCATCCAGGGCTGGGACGAGGGGCTGATCGGCGTGCAGCAGGGCACGCGCAGGCTGCTGATCGTGCCGCCGAACCTCGGCTACGGCGAGGGCGGCAACGGTGTGCCGCCGAACGAGACGTTGGTCTTCGTGACCGACGCCGTGCAGGTCGGCCGCTAGCGGCACCCTCAACCAAACACCGATTGCGCGAGCGCGCAGGCGGTCAACTACCCTGGTCGGGATGCGCATTGTGCGCCGCACCTGGCTTAGCCGTGCCTGACTATGGCGCGTCGCCCCTGTGGGGACACCACCATGAACTACGAACCAAGGAGTATGTCCGTGAAGAGCACCGTCGAGCAGCTGAGCCCGACCCGGGTCCGGATCAACGTCGAGGTGCCCTTCGAGGAGCTGAAGCCCGACTTCGACAAGGCCTACAAGGCGCTGGCGCAGCAGGTCAAGATCCCCGGCTTCCGTCCCGGCAAGGCTCCGGCCAAGCTGATCGAGACCCGTGTCGGCCGTGGCGCCGTGCTCGAGCAGGTCGTCAACGACGCACTGCCGAACAAGTACGCCGAGGCCATCCAGACCTCGGAGG
>NZ_JBHWZY010000141.1:0-10830 GCF_042727815.1 Nocardia sp. NPDC060220 | reverse complement strand
GAGCTGTACTTGAGCTCACGTGCGACTTTGGTCTGCTTTGCCTTAGCCCGGCCACGGCCCATGGCTGACCCCCTCGCGTCACTGCGGGGCGGCCTGGGGTTTGTTGGCGGCCCCGTTCGAATTAATACTCTTCCTGACAGACACTTTAGCGTGTGTCAGAGCGTCGCGCTCCCAGGAGTGGGTGAAGACCTGTCGAAGCGCCCCGGTTTGCCCCTTCTTCGCCCAGACCGCCCGGTCTCAGATGACTCCCGGAATCGCGCGGATCACACCGACTCTGGCGTCGCCGCCGAACACCGCGGTGGCCGCGAGCTGAGTGTGCTGATCGGTCCACTCGACGCCGAGTTCGCGCAGAATCGCCAGCGTCAGAGGCATCCGGGCCCGATCGTGACCGTCTTCGATCTTGTACGCGAAGGCCCTTCCGTCGGGGAGCGCGCCCGCATGCACGCCGTCGGCGCCGATCTTGCAGAACAGTCCAGGGGTCGCCGACATGGCCAGCAGATCCGGGCCGCTCGTGCCGGAAATCACTCGTGGATTCGCCCGAACGGCATCGGCGATCCGGCGCGGCGCGGTGCCGGACTCGGCCGTGGTGAAGCCGGCGAAGGCGCGCGCGAGGTTGATCAGCGAGACGGGCACGATCGGCAGGCCGCAGCCGTCGATGCCCAGATCGGTCTCCGGTTCGCCGGTGACGTCGGCGACGGTGGCCAGGACCGCTTGCTGCAGCGGGTGCTCGATCTCGAGGTATCCGGTGCGCGGCCAATCGTTGATCGCGCAGGTCGCCAACATCGCGGCGTGTTTGCCGGAACAGTTCATGTACAGCGGACTCGGGCCCGCGCCGGTGATCGCGGCGGCGCGGGCCTTCTCCTCGAAGGGCAGGTCGGGTGGGCAGGCGAGGTCGCCGGCGGTGCAGCCGAAGCGGTCGAGCAGGCGGCGGACGAGGGCGATGTGGTCGGGTTCACCGAAGTGGGAGGCGGTGGCGATGGCGAGTTCGTCGTCGTCGACGGGATCGAAACCGTTGCGCAGCAGGGCCAGTGCCTGCATCGGCTTGTTGGTGGAGCGCGGGAAGATCGGGCCGTGGATCTCACCGAGTTCGAGGGTGGGGGTGCCGAAGGCGTCGAGGATGACGACGGATCCGCGGTGCACGCACTCACGGAAGCCGGATCGGACGACTTCGACCAGTTCGACACTCATGCTGTCTCCCTCGGGCATGTGGTTACGCGAGCTGCCGCCTCCGCGCGTTGACCGCTCATGCCTCGACCTCCACGGCGACGGTTCGGGTTCGGGTGTGGCGGTCGATCTGCATGCGAACGTCGGCGGAGATGGTCGCCTCTTCCGCGCGCAGGCGTTCCAGGCGCACGGGGTCGGCGCCGGTGAACAGATCGCGCACGGTGATGCCGTGTTCGGGAACGTGGACGACGCGGACTTCGTCGCCCGCGCCGATCGTGCCCTCGGTGAGCACCCGGAAGTAGGCGCCGGTATCGGATCGCAACGCGAACCGTTTCACCCACCGCTGCTCGCCCGACCACTGCTGGAAGGTCGCGCAGGGCACCCGGGGTGCGCTGACCTCGAGCAGGGTGTCGCCGATCGCCCAGTGCGCGCCGAGCACCGCGTCGCTGACCGGCAGGCCGGTCAGGCGCAGGTTCTCGCCGAACCAGCCCGCGGGCAGTTCGCGGTCGAGTTCGCTCGCCCAGCGGCGGGCGTCTTCGTCGGCATAGGCGTAGACGGCCTGGTCGATGCCGCCGTGGTGGGCGGTGTCGCAGACGTGGTCACCGTGCAGACCGAGGGCGGCCACGGCTACCCGGCCGTCGACCGGACGCTTGTCGATGGCCGTGCGACCGACACGGGTGCGCACCTCGATCTCGGCGTGGACGACGCACACGGCCTCGACGCGGCCGGTATCGCCGACGCGCATGACCGGACGGTTCATCGCCCGCGCAACCGGTTGACGGCGGCGCGCCCCGCCTGCTCGGTGTCGTCGGCGGGAACCGAGTCGGGGTCGATGGCCGCGGCCATGCTGCCGACCACCAGTTCGGTGCCCGCGGGGACCGAACGCTTGATCAGAGCCAGGGCGATCGGGCCGAGTTCGTAGTGGTCGACGACAGTGCCGAGGCGGCCGACGGTGCGGCCGCCCGCGGTCACGTCGTCACCGGTGGCCGGGCGCTCGTCGGCCGAGCCGTCGAGGTGCAGCAGCACCAGATTGCGCGGGGGCTTGCCGAGGTTGTGGACCCTGGCCACGGTTTCCTGGCCGCGGTAGCACCCCTTGTCGAGGTGGACGGCCCCGTGCTCGTCGATGCCGCCGATCCAGCGGGCCTCGTGCGGGATGGTGCGTTCGTCGGTGTCCACGCCGATGCGCGGCCTCAGTGACGCCACGCGCAGCGCCTCGTAGGCCCACATACCCGCCGGTGCGGCACCGGCCTGGGTGAGCTCGGTCCACCAGGCCGAGAGCTCGGCCCTGGGCACGATCAGATCGAAGGAGTTCGGCATCCGCCGCAGGAAGCCACCACCGGGCAGCGCGACCGCTCCGTAGATCTCTGGCAGTTGCGCGATGCCGAGAGCATCGAGCAGCGTGTCCACTCGCGGGCCCAGCAGGCTCAGCACGGCGTGATCCGGCGCGTCCTCGGGCTTGGCGTCGGCCCAGAAGACCATCTTCTGGAGGAACGCCAGCAGCTCGGCGCCGCGGTCGGCCTCGGTATCGAGCCACAGGGTGCCGTCGAGGTCGGTGAGAACGAAGTGATTGAGTACCCGGCCGTTGAGATCGAGGTCGAGAGTCTCGGCGCTGTGCCCGTCGGGTAGCGCGGCGATGTGCTGACTGGTGATGGTGTGCAGCCAGCTCAGGCGCTCGGCGCCGGTGATCGTGGCGACGCTGCGATGGGAGCGATCCACGACCGCGACCCGCTCCGCGGCGGCCTTCTGCTCACCGAACGGATCACCGTAATGCCAGGCGACCGCGGCGTCCGGGGTATCGGGTGCACCCGCGACGGCACCCGGAGTATGGAGAACAGGACTGGGGGAGACGACCTGTGACACGACACCCACTGTAGGCGCGTCTGCCGACACGCGCCGCACGTGGTCGTCTTCGTGGCGCGCGTCGCGAGCTCGATTCGGAGCAGCCATAGGCATAACAGAGCGATAACGCCTACGCTCGGCGCATGGGAGAACGGGTTCTTGTGACACTCGACGGGACGGTCGCTGACGCGAACGTGCCGTCGCTGTATGCCGACGACATCGGCGCACTTCGCGGCGATGGCGTATTCGAAACGATTTTGGTGCGCGGCGGCACGGCCACCGCGCTGGAATTCCACCTGGCGCGGCTGCGCCGCTCGGCGCAGGCACTGGAACTGCCGGAGCCGGGCCTGTCGAGGTGGCGCACCGCGGTGGAACTGGCCGTGAAGGAATGGGGCTCGGAAGAGGAAGGAATGTTGCGGCTGATCTACACGCGCGGCCGCGACTCGGAATTCGACGCGCCGCGCTCGGAGCTGGCACCGGAGGATCCGCAACCCACCGCGTATGTGCTCGTCTCCCCGGTACCCGCGCGGGTCGCGACGGCGCGCGCCGAGGGCGTGAAGGTGATGTCGCTGGCGCGCGGCATCTCGGTCGACCTCGCGCAGGCGGCGCCGTGGCAGCTGCTCGGCGCGAAGACGCTGTCGTACGCGACCAACATGGCCGCGCTGCGGTTCGCGCGGCGGATGGGCGCCGAGGACGTGATCTTCCACAGCACCGAACACAAGGTCCTCGAGGGCCCGCGCTCGACGGTGGTGATCGCTCGCGGCAAGCAGCTGATCACCGTGCCCGCCAAGAGCGGCGTACTGCCCGGCGTCACGCAGCGTGCGCTGTTCAACGTGGCGGAGAAGTCCGGCTGGGAGTGCAAGTACCAGACACTGTTCACCGCGGACCTTTTCGACTGTGACAGCATCTGGCTGCTGTCGAGCATCACCCTCGCCGCTCGAGTGAACCAGCTCGACGGCATTCGCTTGTCGGCGCCCGACAACGCTCAGGAGATCATCGACATGGTCGACCTCGGGATCGACCGGCCGGGGACCATCGGAGACTGGTGATCCGTGTGTGGGGCACGGGTGGGCGTGCCCCTGCGGGAAGGGTTTCCGCGGGCCGTGGCGGTTGTCACGCTCGAACGGGGTGATTCCGGGCGTACGATCTACTACAAGTTGTCGTAGTAGATCGGTGGAGGTCGGATGGACACCCTTGATGTCTCCCGGTGGCAGTTCGGGATCACGACCGTCTACCACTTTCTGTTCGTTCCGCTGACCATCGGACTCGCGCCGCTGATCGCGATGATGCAGACCGCGTGGGTGATCACCGGCAACGAACGCTGGTACCGGCTGACCAAATTCTTCGGCAAGCTGTTCCTGATCAACTTCGCCCTCGGCGTCGCGACGGGCATCGTGCAGGAATTCCAGTTCGGGATGAACTGGAGCGAGTACTCCCGCTTCATCGGCGACGTCTTCGGTGCGCCACTGGCGCTGGAAGCGCTGATCGCCTTCTTCATGGAGTCGACGTTCATCGGGTTGTGGATCTTCGGGTGGACCCGGTTGCCCAGGCTGGTGCATTTGGCGACCATCTGGATCGTCGCCATCGGGGTGAACGCTTCGGCATATTTCATCATCGCCGCCAATTCGTTCATGCAGCATCCGGTGGGAGCCCGGTACAACCCCGAGACCGGACGCGCTGAGCTGGAAAGCATTGCGGCGCTGCTGACCAACAACACGACATTGGCCGCGTTCCCGCATGTGGTCGCGGGCGCGTTTCTCACCGCGGGCACCTTCGTGGCGGGTATCGCCGGCTGGTGGATGGTGCGCAACGCGCGCAGCAGCGATGCGGTGAAACACGAAGAGGCGCGGACGATGTGGCGGCCGGTAGGGCGATTCGCCCTCGTGGTGGTAGCACTCTCCGGCGTCGCCTTGATCTTCACCGGCGATATTCAAGGCAAGCTGATGTTCGAACAGCAGCCGATGAAAATGGCTTCGGCGGAATCGTTGTGCCACACGGCGACCGACCCCGATTTCTCCGTTCTCACCGTGGGCACGCACAACAATTGCGACGGTGTGATCCACGTGCTCGAGGTGCCCTATGTGCTGCCCTATCTCGCCAAGGGCGAATTCAGCGGGGTGACGCTCGACGGTGTGGTGGATCTGCAGAAGACCTACAACGTCGCGTACGGGCCAGGGGACTACCGGCCCAACCTGTTCGTCACCTACTGGTCCTTCCGCGCCATGATCGGGCTGGCAGGCGGGTCGGTGCTGCTGCTGTTGGCCGGGTTCTGGGTGACGCGCGGTGGCCGGGTGCCGGATCAGCGATGGTTCTCCTGGCTGAGCCTGCTCGCGATCCCCACACCGTTCCTGGCCAACAGCGCGGGCTGGGTGTTCACCGAGATGGGCCGTCAGCCGTGGGCGGTGGTGCCCAATCCGACCGGCGATCCGAATATTCGAATGACGGTGCAGCAGGCGGTCTCCGAACACTCGGCCGGGACCGTGATGTTCTCGCTGGCGGTGTTCACGCTGCTCTACGGTGCGCTCGCGGTGGTGTGGTTCTACCTGATGCGACGGTATGTCGTCGCCGGGCCGGACACCCACGTGCACGCCGAGAGTTCGGACAGCACGGACACTCCCCAACTTTCCTTCGCGTACTAGGAGCCGACGATGGATCTGCAACAGTTCTGGTTCCTCCTGATCGGTGTGCTGTTCACCGGCTACTTCGTGCTCGAGGGATTCGACTTCGGTGTCGGCATGCTGATGCCGATTCTCGGCAAGGGGTCCGATACCCGCAGGCGCGTCGTGCTCAACACGATCGGCCCGGTCTGGGACGGCAACGAGGTGTGGCTGATCACCGCCGCCGGTGCGCTGTTCGCGGCGTTTCCCGAGTGGTACGCCAGCATGTTCTCCGGGTTCTATCTGGCGCTGCTGCTCCTGCTCGTCGCCTTGATTCTGCGGGTGTGCGCGATCGAATACCGGGGCAAGATCAACGATCCGACCTGGCGGGCCTGGTGCGATACCGGGATCGGGATCGGGTCGTGGATTCCCGCACTGGCCTGGGGCTGGGTGTTCGCGAACATGGTGCGGGGCGTGCCGTTGAACGCGGACAGGCAGATCGTCGGTTCGGTCGCGGATCTGCTCAGCCCGTACGCGTTACTCGGTGGGCTGACCACCGCGGTTCTCTTCGCGCTGCACGGTGCGGTGTTCCTGGTGCTCAAGACAGCGGGCGAGGTTCGCACCGATGCCTTGCGGATGGCCAGGTTGCTGCTGATTCCCACCGCGGTGGTGGTCGGCGGATTCGGATTGTGGACGCAACTCGCCTACGGCGCCGGGTGGACGTGGATCGTGCTGGTGACCGCCGTGCTCGGGCTCGCGCTAGCCGCGGTGGCGAATTTCGCGGGGCGTGACGGCTGGGCTTTTGCCGGCACGACGCTCGGTGTGGTCTCGGCGACGGTGTTGATCATCGGGTCGATGTATCCGAATGTGCTGCCGTCGACCATCAGCCCGCTCTACGACCTCACCATCCACAATGCGTCCTCGTCGCCGTATACGTTGAAGGTGATGAGCTGGGCGGCGTTGCTCGCTACGCCGGTGGTGTTGATTTATCAGGGGTGGACCTATTGGGTTTTCCGGCAGCGGATTCGGGTGGAACAGATTCCGCCGCCGGTGGGTCTGCCGCGCAGCGGTAAGGGCTGACAGATGGCGTCGGCCCCGTCTCGGGAAATCGTCGCTCGCGAAAGGTCGGACGCTGTGGTGTCGGAGAGCTTGTCGCAGGAGGGACCCGAGCCGGGCGCGGTGACGCCGACACGGTCGAGGCGCGGCCCGGTGGATCCCCGGTTGTGGCGGTACGCGCGGTCGGCGCGGCCGCATCTGGTGATCGCTGTCGCGCTGGCGCTGGTGATCACAGCGACGATCGTGGTGATCGCCATTGTGCTGGGGCGGGTACTCGCCGGGGTCATCACGGATCCGGGCAAGCGTGAGTTCGGTACGTGGACCACGGAATTGGTGGTCCTTGCGGTGGCCGTCGCGGTGCGGGGGCTGGCGAGTTGGTGGCAGGCGCGGTTGGCTCATCGGGCCGGAAGCGCGGTGGTCGCGGAGCTCGAGACGGCGGTGCTGCGGGCCGGCGCCGAGCTGCCGCCACGGGACCTCGACGTGCGGCGAACGGAGATCGCGGTCGTCGTCGGCAACGGTCTCAGCGGGTTGCGTGGGTGGTTCACCGGCTATCTGCCCGCGCTGTTGCTGGCCTGTCTGGTTCCGCCGGTGGTGCTGGTGGTCATCGCCCTGCACGACCGGACCTCGGCGCTGATCGCGGTGATCACCGTGCCGTTGATCCCGGTGTTCATGGTTCTGATCGGGCTGCTCACCCAGGGGCGAGCCGAGGCGACGCTCGCCGCGACCACGCGGTTGTCGGACCAGATCCTCGACCTTTTCGCGGGCATGCCCACCTTGCGCGCGCTCGGGCGTGAGGGTGCGGACGGACCCTCGATGGTTGATCAGGTGCAGGCCCTCGGCGATTCGCTGCGGCAGCGGACCATGCGCGCGCTGCGGATCGCGTTCCTTTCCTCGATGGTGCTGGAAAGTCTCGCGACGCTGAGTGTCGCGTTGATCGCGGTCGCGATCGGGCTGCGGTTGGTGTTCGGCGAGATGGCGTTGTACAGCGGCCTGGTGGCATTGATTCTCGCGCCGGAGGTGTACTGGCCGCTGCGGCAGGTGGGGGAGAAGTTCCACGCGGCGCAAGACGGAATGGCAGCCGCTGACCGGGCTTTCGCGGTGCTCGAACCGGCCCGGCGGGCCGAGTCGGCGCCTCCTCGCGCCGCCTGGGGCGAGGTCATCGCCTCCGGTAGCCGCACGGCGGCCGTGGCCGAACTGCCTGATGCGGGTGTCGGGACGGCGCGAATCAGCTTGCGTGGGCTGTCTGTTGCCGCCAGAACGGGCACCGCGCCCGATCGATTGACGGCCGTGCTCGAACCCGGACTGGTGACCGTCCTGACCGGCCCGAACGGGTGCGGGAAATCGACTACGGTGCAGGCGATTCTGGGGCTGGTCGAACCCGACGAAGGCGCCGTCTTCGTCGACGGCACCGATGTTCGTGAACTCGACCTCGACAGCTGGTGGAGTCGGATCGCCTGGTTGCCGCAGCGGCCGGTGCTGGTTCCCGGGACATTGCGCGAGAATGTCGAGTTGCTCGGGGCCGTTCCGGGCCCGACCGTCGATGATCTTCGAGCCGTCAGTGCCGCAACGGGATTCGAGAGCGTGCTGGCCGAGCTCCCCGACGGCTGGAACACCGTCGTCGGCCAGAACGGCACCGGCCTGTCCCTGGGCCAACGCCAACGCCTCGCCCTCACCCGCGTCCTCGCCGCGCACCGCCCGATCCTGCTCCTCGACGAACCCACCGCCCACCTCGACCCCGAGAGCGAGCAGCGCGTGCTCACCACCCTGCGCGAACACGCCGCCGCCGGTGCGACCGTTGTGGTCGTCGCCCACCGTCCGACCGTGCTGGCAGCGGGCGATGTGGTGATCGACGTCGTCGCGGCGCACACGCCTGCAGCGGTCGCTCCGGATTCGGAAGCTACGGGCAACTCCGCACCTGTCACCGACACCGACACCGACACCAGCCGACCGACTTCTGCCCGCACGGTCGACGCCTCAGATCCCGTGGCAGCGAGCGGACCCCCGCCTGGTGCCGACTCGGAACCACAGCGCGCGGTGGGCTCCTCCGGTAAGTCGGCCGGTCGCGTGTACGGAGTGGAGGTCTCATGATCGGCGATCTGCGGGAGATGTGGCGGCTGCTCGCGTTGTCGCCCGCGCGGGTCGCGGTGGCGATCGCCTGGGGCGTGGCGGCGTTGGGCAGTGGGCTCGGGTTGGCGGCGCTGGCCGCGTGGTTGATCGCGCGGGCCTGGCAGATGCCGCCGGTGCTGGATCTGAGCGTCGCGGTGGTCGCGGTGCGGGCGCTGGGCATCTCGCGGGGGTTGTGCCGGTACCTGGAGCGACTGGCCACCCACGATGTGGCTTTGCGGGCCATGACGACAGCTCGCACGTCGGTGTATCGCACGCTGGCGCAGTCGGATGTCTGGTGGTGGCGAGACCGGAGCGGCTCGTCGGTTGCGCCGACCGGTGTGGCGGACCACGCGGGCCCTGTCGGCAGCACGGGGCGTGCGCTGCGGCGCGGGGATGTGCTTGTCCGGACCGGCGCTGATATCGACGATCTCGGGGCGGTGGTTGTCCGGGTGTTGGTGCCCGTGGCGGTCGCGGTGGTGTTGTCGCTGGCCGCGGTGGGGCTGATCGCGATCATTTCGCCCCTGGCCGCGGTGATCTTGGCTGTCGCGCTGGCGGTTTCTGGGATCCTCGCGCCATGGATGTCGGCGGCGGCCGCGCGGGAGGCAGAGCGGGCGGTGCGAGCCGATCGGGCCGAGTTCGCCGCCGGGGCGCTCACGGTACTCGATCACGCTGCCGAGCTGCGCGTCGCGGGGCGGCTGGATGCGGCACTCGCCGTGGCGGACAGGGCTTCTCAGCGGGCGGTGAGCGCGGAGGATTCGGCTGCCTCGCGCAGCGCGTGGGCGGCCGCGGCCACCCCGCTGTCGATCGGGGTGAGCGCGTTCGGTGCGCTGCTGGTCGGCATCGCCGCCTACGGGTCGACCGGTGGACTGCCCGGCGGCATGACTCCGATGGCTTTGACGATTCTGGTGCTGGTCCCGCTGTCGGCCTTCGAAGCCGTGGGCATGCTTCCCGCCGCCGCGACCACCCTCACCACTTCCCGTGCGGCCCTGCACCGCCTCCGTGGCATCTCGGCAGGAACCCGCGGCACTGCCGGTGCCGACAGTGCCGGGAGTGAGCGCCGCGAGTGGGCGGCGGTCGAGCCTGCTCGGGCTGACCTCGACTCCGCGGGAGTTCGAGAACGCGCGCGGTCGGTGGTTCCCGGGGGACCGGTGACGAGTCCATGGGCCACGGCCAGGCGGACACCGATGCCCGAAGGGTCGCGGGTGGTTGTCGTCGGGCCCAGTGGGGCGGGGAAGACAACGTTGCTGATGGCATGGGCGGGCCTGTTCGATACGCCCCGGGACGGTGTCACGTTCTTCGCGGAGGACGCGCATCTGTTCGGCACCTCGATTCTCGAGAACCTGCGAGTCGCGCGTGGCGACCTCACCCTCGACGAGGCCGAAAGCGCTCTGCGCACAGTCGGTCTCGGGCCGTGGCTGGATACGCTGCCGGGCGGTCTGCACACCTCGCTCACCGCGGGCGCGGCCGCCGTATCCGGTGGTCAGCGCCGCCGCATCCTGCTGGCCCGCGCCCTCGTCGCCCCCGCGCACACCCTGCTCCTCGACGAGCCGACCGAACACCTGGCTGCCGCCGAAGGCGATCAACTTCTGCTCGACCTCCTCGACGCGGACAGCGGTCTCGTAGCTCCGGATCGCACCGTTGTCGTTGTCACCCACCAACTCCCGCGCGGGCACAGAGCCGGCACCGTCGTCACCGTCGACGCGACCGGCACCTGCCACATCGAGCATCATCACGCCACGATATCTTCGGCACCCTGACGCATTCACCCAGGTCAGAACCGCAATTAAATCAATTGCCGAGCGCGCCGAGCGCGGATAGATTCATCAGTACACAAGAGAGGAGGTGGTCTGAAGAATGTATGTTCATCGGATGCGTGAGGTGGCTGCCCGCTAGCAGCTCCACTGCGGGAGATTCCCCAGCGGTGCGCTGAGCGAATCCCAGGCAGTCACCCGACCCCCGAGCCCCCGGAAGATCCAACCGGGACCATCGCGTTCACAGATCGCGGTGGAACGGCTCGGGGGTCGCTCCATTTCCCGACGAGAACGGCCCGCCCAGATCAGATCTGGGC
>NZ_JBHWZY010000140.1:0-10879 GCF_042727815.1 Nocardia sp. NPDC060220 | reverse complement strand
ATGATCGCGGCGGTGAACAGCGCCTCCTTGGTCGGAAAATGCCGGTAGACGGTGCCCGCGCCGACGCCGGCGCGCCGGGCGATGTCGTCGAGGGGAACCGAAATCCCTTCGGCGGCAAAGGCTTCTTGGGCCGCGGCCAGCACCCGTTCGCGGTTGCGGCGGGCATCGGCGCGCAGCGGGCGTGGTTCGTCGGTCACGGCTGTGATTGTATGCGCGGCCGTTGACAAGCGGGGCGAGCGTTCCGGATGATAAGCGGGTCCATCGTTCCGTTTCATCGAAAGGCTGCCGATGATCCCCACTCCGGTCCAGGTCGCCGAACGGCTCATGGCCGTTCTCCCCGCCCGCGACGCGGCCGCGTTCACTGAGTCGTTCGCCGCCGACGGCGTTTTCGAGCTGCCGTTCACGCCGCCGGGCGCACCAGATCGGATCGAGGGCAGGGCGGCGATCCGCGCCGCACTGGAAGAGGCTTGGGCCGCCACGTCATCGGTCCGGATCCACGCGGTTCATCCCCGTATCTACGCCACCGACGATCCGGAGACCGTGGTGGTCGAGACCGAGGTCGAGGTGACCAAGCCCGGGGCGCAGCGGATCCGAGTGCGCTCCGCCATCACGGTGATCCGGGTTCGGGAGGGGGAAGTGGTGCTGTTTCGCGACTATCTGGACTCGGGCCGACTCGCCGCGGCTGTGAACGGCTAGCGGATTCCCGGGGTGCGTGGGTCGTGGCCTACGCAGGCCAGGATGGCGCAGCCCGGTGGGATGCTGGCGAAGGGTGCGGCCAGGGGTTGGTTGAGGCAATCGAAGACGGTGCAGCCGGGGTAGGCGCCGGGGCCGATGCCGAATACGGCCAGCAGGATGTTGGCGTCGATGAGTTTGCCCGCGTCGAATTCCAGCGGGGGCTCCACGTACGGTTCGGCGATCGGCACCGCGGCGTCGGTGACGGCGGCGAACAGACGGCGGAAGAACTCGTGGGGCAGTTCTTCGGCGTGGGCGAGGATGCCGCTCGGGCCGTAGGCGGTCTGGTTGCCGAACGGGCCTGTCCACATCACCGTCATGTCCAGGCTCGGCAGGAAGAAGACGTTCTGCAGGCCGAGTCCGGACATGAAAAACGTGTCGGGGGGCAGGAAGTCGGGAGATTCGCTGCAATCGGCGCCCAGCCAGAACAGGTAGCCGTAGCAGCTGTTCGCCGCCGACGGTGTGCGGGCTTTGCGCAGATAGTCCGAGGAGATCACCCGGTCGGCGCCCCAGCGGCCGTCGTTCGAGACGAGCAGGCCGATCTTGGCCAGGTCGTTGGGCGGCAGCAGGAGATGGGCGTAGCCGTAGGTATGGCCGGATCGGTCACTTGCCCAGTAATAGTCGCTGCGCGGGATGCCGAGCGGGTCGAACAATTCCCGCTGCGCGAACTGCTGTAGCGGTTCGCCGACGGCCAGTTCGATCACGTAGGACAGCAGATCGACATTGCGCTGGCTGTAGCTGAACGTGGTGCCGGGCGGGTTGGTCAGCTGCACCGACAGCGCCTGCACCGCCGAGTGCGGGTCGATGGGGATCACCGCGGTGATGCCCTCGGACAGCACTCCCACCTGCATGCCGGAGGTCTCGGTGAGCAGATTCTCGACGGTGATCGACCGGTGCGCCGCGTCGCCGAGTCCGGGCGGCAGGTAGCGGTCGATGGGGGCGGCGATATCGATTCTGCCTTCGTCGGAAGCGATTCCGGCCAGCATCGACACCACCGACTTGGTGACGCTCCAGACGTTCCACGGCGTATTGCCGGTCTCGTCGTTGCGCAGGCCCTCACCGACGAGGCAGTTGTGCCGGAAGATCTGGACATTGAGCCGGTTGCGGGTGGCCGCGAACTGCAGTGCCGCTTCGATTTTCGCCGAATCCAGCCCCACCTGTTCGGGCTCGGCGCGCTCCAGGTCGCGACCTGAGGTCACCTCGCAGGTCGTACTCGGCGCGGCGTGCGCCGGAACGGCGAATAGGCACGCCGAGGCCAGCACCGCAGCGATCGTTCCCGCGAAAACGCCCGTGATGTGCCGCATGCGGGCGAGAGTAGCCCGTGCCGCGCACCGTAACCCGTATAGCGTGGCCGCTGAATCCCCTAATCACAGGCATGTTCACTTCCCCGCAACCCTGCGAAACCCGTAGACCCCCGCGCCGGCCGCGAGGACCGTGAGTCCGGCCAGCACCGACTCGATCGGCAACGCGAACCCGACCACCACGCAACCCGCCGCTCCGAGCACCGGAACCCAGCGCTGCGGCCTGCCCTCGGCGGCGGTCAGCGTGGCCGCGGACAGGTTGGCGACAAGGTAATAGGCGAGCACGGCGAACGAGGAGAACCCGATCGCCGCGCGCAGATCCACCGTCGCCGCGAGCACCGCGACCACCACACCCACCGCGAGCTCGGCCCGATGCGGCACCGCGTATTTCGGATGGATCATCGTCAGCGCCCGCGGCAGATGCCCGTCGCGCGCCATCGCCAGTGCGGTCCGCGAGACCCCCAGGACCAACGCCATCAGCGAACCCGCCGCTGCCAGCACCGCACCCACCCGAACCACCGGCGCCAGCCATCCCGCCCCCGCCGCCTCGACCACCTGCGCGAGCGGATCACGCGCGGCCGCCAGCCCACCCGACCCCAACGTCAGCAACGCGGCCACCGCCACCAGCGCGTACACCGCCAATGCCACTGCCAGCGCCAGCATGATCGCCCGCGGAATGGTCCGCTCCGGCGCACGCACCTCCTCGCCGAGCGTGGCGATCCGCGCGTACCCGGCGAACGCGAAGAACAACAACCCCGCGGCCTGCAACACCCCGTACGGCCCGATCTCCTGGTCGAGAACCGATGCCCCCGAACGACTCCCACCGACTCCCACCACGACAACCGCCGCCAGCACTGCCAGCACCACGCCCACGATCACCCGCGAAGCCAGCGCGGACTTCTGCACCCCCACATAGTTGATCCCCGTCACCGCCACCACGGCCCCCACCGCCACCGCGTGCGCCTGCTCAGGCCACGCGTAACTCCCCACCGTCAACGCCATCGCCGCGCACGACGCCGTCTTGCCGACCACGAACCCCCACCCCGCCAGATACCCCCAGAACGCCCCCAGCCGTTCCCGCCCGTACACATACGTCCCTCCGGACACCGGATACAACGCAGCCAATCGCGCCGACGACATCGCATTGCAATAGGCGATAACCGCGGCCACCCCCAAGGCCACCAGCAACCAGGACCCACTCACCCCCGCCGCAGGGCCCAACGCCGCGAACACCCCGGCCCCCACCATCGCCCCCAGCCCCACCACTACTGAATCCCCCAACCCCAGCCCCCGCCGCAACTGCCCATCCGAAGTCATGGACCCATCCTCGAGCACGCGCGCGTGGCCCGCGACCCGGATACGGCAAACGCCGCCAGGTCGATGAGGGTGACCTGGCGGCGTTCGAGTCGATGGGCCGCCTCGAGGACGGCCCGTCAGGGTGCCGACGCCCCACAAGCGCCTCTCGGCGGGTGGTCGCTCGTAGCGACAAATGGGGTGAGGCCCGGGGCTGTTCGGACGTCGACAGTGAGTCCAACCGCTGCTGCCGGTGAACTATTCCGGCGGCTCGATGTGATCCACACAACGGCACGAGGCAGGTACGGCGATACGCGTACCTGCCTCGTCTCATGGGTGGGCGAAGGGCCTGATTCCGGGCTCTCTCGTGGACGGTGTCAGGGGATCAGAAGTTGCTGAACCAGTACAGAAGGCTTGCCAGCAACCAGACGATCGCGGTTTCCATGGTCGATCTCCTTGCGTCGGTACTTCTATCATCGCCGAAAACCCGACTTCGCCGACAAGTTGTTCTTAAGAAGCTCTAGAGACCGACACCGCATTGTTGCTTCAGACACCGGAACAACCGGGTCCGATCGGTCTCGAGGGGTGATCGGTCGGACCCGGCGGTGCAGACCAGAAGGTGGCTCTTCCAGATGCTGAAGACGCACTGCCGACGGTAACCACACCGACGGGCTGGGCCGAAGATGTTCCACGTTGTGTCGGTGAGTACGCGTGCCGGGCCGGTCGATCGAGGGGTGATCGGCCCGGGCGTTTGCGTATGGCCCGGATTCGGGTAAGTGTTGGGGGGTGGTCGAAATAGCGGAGCACTCCGACGTGCTCGACCGTGCCGAGGCGCGGCTGCGCGAAGAATTCGCGACGATGTTCGAGCTGGAGACGATCCACCGTTTCCTGCATTCCTCCTACGAGAATTTCGCTGCTCGGGCGACGGTGACCCTGTACCTACCGCTGCTGGCCGAGCGGTTCGGGCGCCAGCGGTTGCAGGCGCTGGCCAAGATCGAGGGCAAGGTGGCCCGGCCGCGTCCGACGGTGCTGTTCCTGTGTACCCACAACGCGGGCCGGTCGCAGATGGCGCTCGGATTCTTCGAAGAGCTGGCGCTGGGCCGAGCGGTGGCCTGGTCGGGCGGGTCGGTGCCGAGTGGGCAGCTCAATCCGGCCGCGGTGGCGGTGATGGCGGAGGTCGACATCGACATCTCACGCGAGTACCCGAAACCGTGGACCGACGAGATCATCCGTGCCGCCGATGTGATCGTCACGATGGGCTGCGGCGATACCTGTCCGCTGGTACCCGGGGTGCGCTACGTGGAGTGGATCATCGATGATCCGGCCGGCCTCGAGACCGAGCAGGTGCGGCCCATCCGCGACGACATCGGCCATCGCGTGACGGGCCTGCTCGCCGAGCTCGGCATCGACGTCACCGATCCCGTAGATACGCCACCCAGCTCCCGTACCGCGTGATGTCGGTGGCGGCGACGGCGGCGTCGTAGCTGCACGCGAAGCCGACCACCGCGCGCCCGTCGGAGAGATCGATACTGGTCAGGGCCATCGGCGGCGGTAGTTCGGCGAGGAATCGGCCGAGGCCCGCGGGGGAGACGAGGAACAGTTCGCCGAGGATCGGTGCGCCGTGTCCCTCACCGTGGCGGACCAGTCCGGGTTTGGCCGGGGTGGTGTCGAGAGCGGTCAGGCGATAGGCGTCGGAGGTGGCGATCTCGCCGGCGAAACGGGCGCCGAGTTGTTCGAGTTGCCAGTGCAGCGGTTGGCCGCGCAGGTGGGCGCCGAACACGGCAAGGGGCACACCGGTTTCCACGAGCAGCGGCGCCGGGGTGCCGAGGATGCGCGCGGCGAGGTCGACCGCCGATTGGTCGGCGAACGCGGGGACTGCGATCGTGACGCCGAACGGCAGGTTATCGGCGGTGGGCTTGCCGGGGATCGCGACGGCGGCGAGATCGAGGAGGTTGCAGAAATTCGTGTAGGTGCCCAGTCGGCGGTTGATCGCGAGCGGGTCGGCTTCCACTTCGGCGATCGACGGGTGTTCGGTGGTGGTGGGGAGTAGGAGGCCGTCGAAGCCGGTGAGCAGCGTTGTCGCGGTGGTGCGGACTCGGGCGAGGCCGTCCAGGTCCTGCGCGAACGTGTGCGCGTCGAGTGCTCGTGCGGCGCTGATTATTCCGGCGACAGTGCGGTCGAGACCCGGTGCGCCCTTGTCGACGAACTCGCCGACCGCCGCGTACCGCTCGGCGACTATCGCGCCGTCGTAGAGCAGTCGGGCCGCGTCGAGAAGTGGCGAGATATCGATTTCGGTGAGGCGCAGGCCGTGATCACGCAGGGCCGCGACAGTTTCCGTGAACGCCGTTCGGTAGGCCGGGCTCAGCGGTTCGAGGTCTTCGGGCCGGGGGATGGCGATCTCGGGCTCGGCGGATGCCGCCAGGCGGACGTCGGCGGGCCATTCACGGCTGCGTGGGTCGCGAGAGTCCTTGCCCGCCATCGTCTTCACGGCGGTGACCGCCAGGTCCAGGTCGGCGGCGAAAATGGTGACCGCGTCATAGTCGGCGCAGGCGGGGACGACGCCGTGGGTGGGGATCACGCCGAGCGTGGCCTTGATGCCGACGATACCGTGCAGTGCGGCGGGTACGCGTCCCGAACCCGCCGTGTCGGTGCCGATGGCCAGGTCGGCGATGCCGAGCGCGACCGCCGCCGCGGAACCGGAACTCGAACCGCCGGAGATCAATTCGGGATGAAGGGCGTTGCGGACGGCGCCGTAGGGGCTGCGCGTGCCGACGAGCCCGGTGGCGAACTGGTCGAGGTTGGTCTTGCCGAGCACCAGTGCGCCCGCCGCGACCAGCCGCTGCACCGACGACGCAGTTTCCGTTGCCTCATAAGCGAATTCAGGACAGGCGGCGGTGGTGGGCAAGCCGGCCACGTCGACGTTGTCTTTCACCGCGAGGAGCAGGCCCGCCAGCGGCAACTGCTCGCCCGCGGCGACACGGCGTTCCAGGTCGACGGCTTCGGTCGTCAGCACCTCCTGGGAGCGCAGCGTGATCCAGACCTCGGGCCGATCCACCTCGGCGATTCGTGCGTAGGCGGCGGCGACCCGTGCGGTCGGGGTGGCAGACATAAACGCTCCTCTATTCACTCAGCGACATGGCGGCGACAGCACGCGAGATCCGCTCGAGCACCACATCCAGCGAATCGCCGATGTGGGTGTGCAAGAGCTGCTGGGCCAGTGTGAGATCACCGGCGAGGACGGCGTCGAGAATGCCGAGGTGCTCGCTGATCGTGGTCTCGATGCGGTTGTTGATCATGAAGTCGTACATGCGGACATGCCGGATCCGGGAGTTCACCGCCACCAGGGCGCGCACCATCTCGGCATTGCCCGCCGCGGTCAGCAGGGCGACATGGAATTCCTCGTCGACGACGACGAAACCCGGCTCCTGGGCGGGCGGGTCGGCCTGTAGCGCCAGCCACTTCTGCCGCTCGGCGTGGAGCAGCGCGGTGTCGTGGGTGATCCGCGGATCCGCTCGTACCCGCGTCATGCCACCCAGTTCCAGGGTCAGCCGCAGCTCGTAGAGATCGCGAATCCGCGCCACACTCGGCCGCACCGGACTGAACCCGAACTCCTCGCGCTGCAACAGCCCGTCCGAGCAGAGCATGGTGAGTGCTTCCCGAACCGGCGTGCGGGAGATTCCGAACCTGGTCGACAGTTTGGGTTCGGTGAGCCGCTCCCCGAACCGGATGTCCCCGTTCATCAACTCCCCCCGCAACGTCGAGTACACGACGTCGCGCAACGGCCTTCCCGAGCCCTCGGCCGGTGCATCCACCCTTGTCGACATGGGTGTATACGCTATCGACCGCGAATTTCTATCAAGTGACAGAAAGTAAGCGGCAGGTTATCCCTTGCTCACACCGACACCCTCACCACGCGCAACCTCGCGTGGGGAGAACTTCTCAACCAACCCCGAACACGCAGGCAACCCCGTTCGCCATGGAGGCGCCCACACTCGACCACGAGCCCACCGCCGCGCTCCCACTCCGCTCACCCCGGAAGGGCGACCCCCATGTGCCCCACCATCCTGGCCCTCATCCTCGGCCTGATCTCCCTCACGGCCCTCACCATCTGCTGGCCGAACCCCCTCGACCGCAAACCCCCACAGACAAGCGAAGAGCCCCTGACCAGTGAACTGATCAGGGGCTCTTCTGTGTCTCAACCAACACGTCGGGGTGACAGGATTTGAACCTGCGACCTCTTCGTCCCGAACGAAGCGCGCTACCAAGCTGCGCCACACCCCGTGAGGCGAACCTGAAGTAGCTTACAACGTGGGGTCGTGAAACGTTAAATTGGCTGGTCAGATGGGGGTTAGTCGAGGGATCTGATGGAGCTGAAGATGCGCTTGGCCTCGGCGGCGTCGATGGCGCCGGGAACGCCGGTGTCGGCGATCATGACCATGACGAAGCTGCCGTCCTTGGCGCCTTTGAAGGCGTAGGTGTAGACGGAGTAGGTGCCGGCGCAGCCGGGTTTGGGGGCGGGGACGGTGCCGGTGGTCTCGGTGAACATGCCCTCGGTTTTGCCGTCGATCGACTTCAGTGGCTGGGCGGGGCCGGGGGTGCCCTTCGAGCCCTGGTAGGCGAGGGGGGCGGCCTTGGTGCCGAGTTCGGCGCCCGCCGCGGCGTTGTCGGCGTTCTTGGAGCCGGTGAGCAGCGACATGGTGCGGGTGGAGTTCGGGCAGTAGTCGCGGCCGTCGGAGGCGTAGCCTTTGCCGATCACCGAGTCGCCCGGGGGTTCGCCGACGCCGCCGATGGTGGTTTCGGTGGCGACCTTCCAGCCTGCCGGGACGTCGTAGGCGGCGCCACGGTCCGGGGAGGCGACTACCTGGTAGCCCTCGATCAGGGGTTTGCGATTCGACGCGGCGCCCGAGGGGGAGGGGGTGGTGGTGCTGGGTTTGGGCTTGCTCGACGAGGCCGGTGCCGGGGTGGTGGACAGGGCGCTGACCATCGAAGGAGCGCCGCCCGCGGTGGTCGTCGGTGCGTCGTCGCCGCGGGTGAGCGCGACCGCGGTGATCGTGCCGCCGACCAGAAGTAGCGCCGCCACACCTGCCGCGGCCCAGATCGCCGCCTTGTTCCCGGATTTCTGGTTGGGCGGGAGCGGCTGGCCGTAGGGCTGGATGCCCTGGTGATCCAGCGGGGGGATTTCGCCGTATTGCTGCGGTGCCTGCTGCCAGCCCGGTGCGCCGACTCTGGTCGGGTCTGCTTGCCCGGCCGGCGTGCCCCACTGCTGCTGACCGGGCGGATTCGCCGGGGCGCCCCACTGCTGCTGCGCACCGGCCGAGGGACCGCCCCACTGCTGACCGGGAGGCACCGGCGCGCCCCACTGGCCCGGAGGCTGTTGTCCGGCAGGTGGATTCATGCCCGGTAGCCACTGCTGATTCGAACCAGGGTGTCCGCCAGGAAAATTGGCGCCGGGAGCTACCGGGCCGCCCGGTTGCGGGGCCTCAGGGTGCCACGGCTGGCCAGGTTGTCCGGCGGGTGTATTCATGCCGGGCTGCCAAGGCTGATTCGAACCCGGCTGGCCCACAGGCGGATTCGCCCCGGGCCAGGGTGCCGGCTGGCGCAGCTGGGTGGGGTCGGCCTGTCCCGGCTGCGGAACCTGCTGTCCCGCAGCGGGATTACCGGAATCCTGCCAATCCTGCGGACCCGCCGGCGCCCACTGCGTGGGTTCGGGAAGCCCGGGTGGTGGCCCGGAGCCGTCCCAGCGCAGGGTCGGAGGGAGACCGGTGCTGCCCGGCGTCCATACCGCGGTGGGATCTGGTGCGCCCGGATTCGGCTGTTCCGCAGCCGGATCCGGCGAACCGGGCCGCTGCCACTGCTGGTCGGGCTGGTTCGGGGCGCCGGGCCCGCCGAATACGGTCGGGTCGTCGCGCCTGTCGTCGGATCCACTGCTCACGGTCGTCTCCTGATGACACCTCAATGACAATGTCGTTCGGAGCCAGACCCTAGCGGGCGACGGCCTCCGAGGTCGAAATGCCGAAGCCGGTGTCGGCGGACGGCCGCTTGGGCTGGGCGCCGACCAAGGTGAGCAGCGTGGCCTCGGGGCGGCAGCAGAAGCGGTAGGGCGCCCACGGTGAGGTGCCGATGCCGGCCGAGACGTGCAGCTGGGTGTGCTCGCCCCACTGCGAGGCACCCTTCACCCGGGACTTGTCGATACCGCAGTTGGTGACCAGCGCGCCGTAACCGGGGACGACCAGCTGCCCACCGTGGGTGTGACCGGCCAGCACCAGGTCGTAGCCGTCTTCGGCGAAGCGGTCGAGCACGCGCGGCTCGGGCGAATGCGTCACACCGATGCTGAGCTGGGCCAGCTGGTTCGGTGCGCCCGCGACGGTGTCGTAGCGGTCGCGCTGCAGGTGCGGGTCGTCGACGCCGGCACTGGCGATGCGGATGCCCGCCACCTCGAGGTCGCGCCGGGTGTGGGTCAGGTCGAGCCAGCCGCGCTCGGTGAATGCCGCGCGCAGGTCCTTCCACGGCAGCGGATCGCCGTAGACGCGACGGTGATCTTTCTTGAAATACTTCAGCGGATTCTTCGGCACCGGCGCGAAATAGTCATTCGAACCGAACACGAACAAGCCGGGTCGGGCCAGTAGCGCACCGAGGGATTGCACCACCGCGGGCACGGCCTTGGGATGGGAAAGATTGTCGCCGGTATTCACGACCAGGTCGGGTTCGAGGCGGTCGAGTTCGCGCAGCCACTGCTGTTTGAGCTGCTGGCCCGGCATCATGTGCAGGTCACTGACGTGCAGAATGCGCAACGTCGGCGAACCGGGCGCGAGCACCGGCATCGTGGCTTCGCGCAGGACGAACGCGTTCCGTTCGATCAGCGTGGCGTAGCCGATGCCTGCGACGGCGGCCCCGGCGGCTCCCAACGCGGTTCGGCGGACAGCGGACGTCGAGATAACGGGCATTTGCCCAGCATAGGCGACCCCCTCCCGGATCGGCGCGTGTGTTTCCGCACAAACGGTCTGGAATTTTCGCTGCGACGAAAATGTGATGGGACTCCACTGAGCGAACGACTACGGTAAACCGCATGTCGGAACTGAAAGCCAAGCTGCGCGCGGATATGACCACCGCGATGAAAGCCAAGGACAAACTGCGTCTCGCGACCCTGCGGATGCTGCTCGCCGCTATCCAGACTTCCGAGGTCTCCGGTACGGAGGCGCACGAACTCTCCGATGCCGATGTCGTGTCGCTCTTGCAGAAGGAAGCGAAGAAGCGCAACGAGGCGGCCGTGATCTACGAGCAGAACGGTCGCGGTGAACTGGCCGCGAACGAGCGGGCCGAAGAAGAGATCATCGAGGAGTACCTGCCGACCCAGCTCAACGACGCCGAGGTCGCGCAGGTCGCCGACACCGCGATCGCGGAGGTGGCCGAGCAGCTCGGTGAGCGTCCGGGAATGAAGCAGATGGGTCAGGTCATGAAGGCGGCCACCGCGCTGGCCGACGGCAAGGCCGACGGTTCGCGGCTCTCCGCCGCGGTCAAGGCCCGGCTGTAGAAAACGAGCAAAGGCCGCCGTC
>NZ_JBHWZY010000139.1:0-10913 GCF_042727815.1 Nocardia sp. NPDC060220 | reverse complement strand
TGACCGCCGGCCTCGGCCCGCACGTGCTGGTGACCGGCCATCCCTACATCGATGTCTGGCAGGCGGTACGCCCCGCCGCGCTCGGCATCGATGCCTGGCCGACAGTGCCGCGCGGCGAGGACTGGAAGACCGGAATCTGCGCGCGCCTCGGCTGGGGAACACCGCAGCAGGGCTGGCGCCGTGTCTACGATGCGGTCGGCTCGTTCCGGGATCTGGAAGCCCCACTCATCGGCGCGGTCGAACGGCTCATCGACTTCGTGACCGAGCCGGAGTGAACGCACAGCAGGTCAGACGTATCGTCGCGCCGAAATCGGTGATCCGCGTAGGCACCATCGACCACCTCGGTGCGCGCACGCGATCGCGGGCGAACCTTTATGCTCGATGATTATGTGCTCTCCCAGTGCCACGCTGACGCTGTGGGCCGGCTCCTGGCTGGCCGGTACCAGCGCGCCCGACGACGTGCTGGAGGCACTGCACGCCTGGGCGCCGCACCACACCATCGCGGCGGGCGACCCGGTCACCGGCGGACGTACCGACCTGCCGTGGACCTCGCGCGGTGCGGCGGGCAACGGAGCCATGCCGCTGCTCAAGGTGATCCGCGAGGCGATGGCTCCCGCCGGGGCGCAGCTGCGCCTGGTCCTGCCCGCACCGGGTGACGTGCGCGGGCTGCCGGTCGGCACCGCGTTCGCGGCCGACGCGATCGACGCCGAGGAGGGCTTGCTGCTCGGCGTTCCCGGCGAGCCCGGCACCGGCCTGATCCCGCAGTGGGACGACGACGACGCCCTGCAGTGGACCGTCTACGGCGTCGATCTGCCGCGTATCGCGGGTCACGACATGTCGCTCGGCGAGGCCGAGTACACCATGCGCGAATCGGTGCGCGACGCCGCCGACGCCCTGATGCAACTGCACACCACCTCGGTCGGCAACGGCGACGACGATCCGCGTGAACAGATCGAGGCCCAGCTCGCGGCCTATGCGCGCCACGCCTATCCCGACTCGATCCCGTTGCGCGCCAAGCGAATTCTCGATACGGCCGATCATGTGGCCGCGATCCTCACCGTCGCTCAGCACGAGCCGGCGTCCTCGCCCACCTCGGCCACCGCGCTCGGGGCGCACGAATCCCTGCTGCGGCCGCTGTGGAACACGATCCGCGAGGCCCGCCTCGTCGCGGTCCACGCCGCTGCCCGCCGCGACGGCTGACCTTCCGCATTCGGGACGGACGGGGTAGCCACCGAATCCGGTGGCGCACGCCGGAGCCGATCCGTCAGTGCCGATAAGGCTGCTGGTACTGCGGCTGTTGTGGATACGGCATCTGCTGCGGGTACGGCTGCTGCTGCGGGTACGGCATCGGCTGCTGCTGCGGATACGGTTGCGGGTACTGACCCTGCGGATACTGCGGCGAGTACTGTGCCTGCGGGTAGCCGGGGCCCGACGGGTGCTGCTGTGGGTACGGCTGCTGGTACTGCGCCGGGTACGGCTGCTGCTGATGTGCCATGTGCTGTGGCGGCATCTGATGTGGCGCAGCCTGATTCGAGGAACCACTGAACGCGCGGATCAACACGATCAACACGATGAGCACAACAACCCCGATGATCAGGTACCAGACCCACTCCGGGACCCCGCCACCACCGACGCTGACGCTGCTACCGCCCCCACGACGGGCCAGCACCGCCTCCGCATCGCCCGCGAGTATGTCGTCGCCGGCGAGAAGACCACCTCCCCGAGCCAGTGCGGTCAGCATCATGTCGGCATGGTTCATCGGGCCCTCCCCGTAGCGTCACCCGACCTTCGGGCGAAGGTCTGCGGCGATGCTAACGCAGAGATGCGCCGAACGGGGAAGCGCCAGTTCAGAATCCGCCGAGGGCGACTTTGAGATCGGGCACATCGAGCGACCTGAGCGTCGCATCGCGGACCTGCGGGCAGGTGCGGATGGTGACGGTGTCGACGATGTGGCGGTTGTAGGCGATCGCGGCGTTGGCGACGGTGTCGTTGACCGTCCACAGCTTCATCGCGCCGGTGAACGCCACCCGCGCGACGCGCGGGCCCAGCGCCTTCCACGTCCCTTTCTGTCCGTCGAGGATGCCGCACAATTCCTCGACGGATGCCTGCGAGATCGTGGGCTCGGTGGGCTGCGGGGGCTGGGTCTGATAGCCGGAGTCCCCGCCACAGCCGGTCAGACCGAGCGCGGCGGCGGTCAGCACGAGGGCGAACCCGGCAGCGCGGCGCGGCGTGGTCGAAATCATCGGAAATCCTCCGATCAGTCGAGCGCAACTGTGAAAAGGCTACTCCTCGAACCGGGGACTACCGGTGAATGGTTATCCGGTTGTGTTCAGCGCCGGACCGGGCGCGCGGGCGGTTCGCAGCAACCGGGAGCGCACAGGGCTCCGTCGACGGTGCAGCCGTACCCGGGGACCGTACCGAGTTCGCGCACCGGACCGGCGCTCACGCGTTCGGCGATCAGTTCGACGATCATCCGGGAGAATCGCGGATCGGTGCCGGGTGTCCCCGCACGGGCAAAGGCCATGCCGAGCTCGGCGGCGCGGGTCGACGCTTCGTTGTCGAGGTCCCAGATCACCTCGAGATGATCGGAGACGAAACCGACCGGGCACACCACCACGGCGTCGATGCCCTTGCCGTGCAGCACATCCAGATGGTCGACGATGTCGGGTTCGAGCCACGGTACCTGTGGCGGGCCCGAACGCGATTGCCACACCACGTCGTACTCGGCGAAACCGGTTGCCGCGGCACACAATCGGGCGGCCTCGGCGACCTGCCTGCTGTAGAGGCGGCCACCGTCGGCCGGCGGGCCCGCCGACAGGTCGGCCGAGACGGGGATGGAGTGCGCGGTGAAGACCAAGCGCACGCCGTCGCGGCGCTCGGCCGGAATCTGTTGCACCGCAGCGGCGATCGCGTCGGCGAACGACTCGATCAGCAGCGGGTGATCGAAGTACTGGCGCAGTTTCACCAGCTCCGGGGCACCGGCACCGACCACCGTGCGGGCGCGGGTGATGTCCTCGTCGTACTGGCGGCAACCGGAATATCCACCCCACGCCGACGTCGGGAAGACCAGTGCCGAACGCACACCGTCGGCGGTCATCCGCGCGACCGTGTCCTCGACCATGGGATGCCAGTTGCGATTGCCGAAATAGACCGGCAGATCCAGCCCGGCATCGGCGAGGTCGGCCTCCAGCGCCGCGATGATCTGCTGATTCAACGCGTTGATCGGCGAGACCCCGCCGAAATGCAGGTAGTGCTGCGCGACCTCGGCGAGCCGTTCGGGGGGCACCCCACGGCCCCGAGTGACGTTCTCCAGAAAGGGGATCACGTCCTCGGGGCCCTCGGGACCACCGAAGGACAGCAGCAGCAGGGCGTCCGGCATCAGCTCAGGGACATGTTCTCCGGGAACCACATATTGTGGCTGGCGCCGCCGTCGACGTAGATGATCGAGCCGGTGGTGGCGGGCAGCCAATCCGAGAGCAGCGCCACGATCGACTTGCCGACCGCGCGCGGATCGTTGCCGTCCCAGCCGATCGGCGACGCGCCGTCCCAGTACTGGTCGAGCTGGACGAGCTGCTTGGCATCGTCGGTCGCGGTGCCGGCGATGGCCTTGGCCGCGAGGGTCTTGATCGGGCCCGCGGCGATCAGGTTGGAGCGCACCTTCTTGGCGGCACCGACCTCACGCGCCACATAGCGGTTCACCGACTCCAGCGCCGCCTTGGACACGCCCATCCAGTTGTAGTACGGCATGGCCACGCGCGGATCGAAGTCCATGCCGACGAGCGAGCCGCCCTCGTTCATGACGGGGAGCACGGCGCGAGCGAGCGAGGCGTAGCTCCACGCGGAGATCTCGAACGACTTGGCGACATCGGGGCCAGGGCCCTCGAGGAACGGCAGCGCGCCGGGGCCCATGATCGACCGCGGCGCGAACGCGATGGAGTGCAGCGCGCCGTCGATGCCCTCGGGGGCCAGCTCACGCAGCTTCTCGGTGAGCGCGGCCAGATCCTCTTCGTTGGTCACGTCGAGGCCGATGGCGGGCGGCACTTCCTGCGGCAGCCGCTTGGCGATGCGGTCGATGAGCCGCAGTCGGTCGGGAATACCGGTGATGATCACCCTCGCGCCCTGCTCCTGCGCGATCGCGGCCGCGTGGAACGCGATCGACGAGTCGGTGATGATGCCGGTGACCAGGATGGTCTTGCCTTCGAGCAGTCCGCCCATGAGTTTTCGGTTCTCCTGAAATCAGTATGGTTGCCGCCACCTTGTCGGTGGCGCGGGGCGATCCGTTAGCGGATCAGTGACCCATGCAATAGCAGCCGTCGACGTGGACGACAGCGCCGTTATCGGATCAGTGACCCATGCCCATGCCGCCGTCGACCGGGATGACCGCGCCGGTGACATAGCGGGAGTCCTCCGAGGCGAGGAAGCTGATCACCGCGGCGACATCCTCGGCCTGGCCGAGACGCCCGAGCGGGATGAACTTCTTCGCGGTTTCCTTCAGATCATCGGGCAGCTCAGCGGTCATATCGGTTTCGATGAAACCAGGCGCCACCACATTCGCGGTGATCGAACGCGAGCCCAGCTCACGGCTGATGGAGCGAGCCATACCGATCACACCGGCCTTGGAGGAGGCGTAGTTGATCTGGCCGGGGCCACCGCCGAGCCCGACGACGGAACCGAGGAAGATCATCCGGCCCCAGCGCCCCTTGAGCATGGCGCGGTTGGCGCGCTTGGCACAGCGGAAGGCACCGGTGAGGTTGGCGTCGATGACCCGCTCGAACTGGTCCTCGGTCATGCGCATCAGCAGGGTGTCGTCGGTGATGCCCGCATTGGCGACCAGCACCTCGACCGGACCCTGGTGCTCCTCGACCTCGGTGAACGCGCGATCGACCGAATCACTGTCGGTGACATCGCATTTCACGCCGAACAGACCCTCGGGTACCCCCGATCCACGATGGGTGACGGCGACCTTGTGGCCGTCGGCCTGCAGACGCTGCGCGACCGCGAGACCGATACCGCGGTTACCGCCGGTGACCAGGACCGACCGGGATGTGACGTTCGACATAGGGTCCAACCTATCTGTTCCGATTCGTGCGCCCCGCGTCAGGGTCGCGCCGTTGCGACAGCTCACAACGCGGGGCGGTGGGAGCTAGGGCAGGCGTTGACGATAGAGCAAACTGACCACGACTCCCGCCGCGATGGCCAGCATGCCGAACAACAGCCACGGGCGGCTCGCATCGCCCCGCGTGGTCTCGTAGCCGATCTGTTCCTCGAGGGTGTCGTAGACCGCGGTGAGTTCGGCCAGCGACGACGCGGTGTAGAAGTCGCCGCCGGACAGCTCGGCGATCTCGCGCAGCGAGTCGTTTTCGACCGGCACCTTCACCCGCTGGGAACCCTTGCCGTCGGAGTCCGGGATCTCGACCGTGCCCCATTCGGTACCGAAGGAGATCGTCGAGACCGGGATGCCCTTGTTCTTGGCCAGGCGCGCGGCGGTGAAACCGTGGCGCGGGTTGTCGACGTCCTTGTCGTCGGGCACGGTCTGCTTGCCGTCCGACATCAGCACCACCCGCGCGGGCGGCGGCGTCTCGGCGCCACCGAGGACGGCGGCCAGAGTGTCGATGGACTGCAGGGCCGTGAGGACGCCCTCGCCGGTGGCGGTGCGCTCGGCCAGCTTGATGTTGTCGATCGAGTGCTTGACCGCCTCGCGATTGGTCGTCGGCGACACCATCACCGAGGCCGTGCCCGCGAACGTGACGAAACCGAGGTTGATACCGGGGGTCAGCCCGTCGACGAAATCCTTGCCTGCCTTCTGCGCGACCTGCAACCTGTTCGGCTCCACGTCGGTGGCTTCCATCGACAGCGAAACATCCATCACCAGAACCACAGTCGCGCGGTTACGCGGCACCTTCTGCACGGCGGTCGGACCGGCCGCGGCGATCGTCAGCAGGACCAAGCCCGCCAGGATCAGCGCGATCGGGACATGGCGCATCGGGCTCGGTCGCGACGGGGCGACCCGCTCCAGGATGGCCATGTTGCCGAACTGCAGCATCCGCTTGTGCCGGGCGCGCTGCACCAGCACGTAACCGAGCACGAGCAGGGCGACGACCGCGAGGAAACCGAGCCAGACGACGGCCGTGAAATGCGAAATACTCACTGGCGAGGCACCCGCCCGCTCGGGGCGCCGAGGCTGTGGCGCCGGGTGGACACGAACCGGACCACGTCGGCGATCCAGTCCCGATCGGTCTGCAGGGTGAGCACCGGCGCGCCGCAGCTGCGCAGCGCCTGCGCCACCTGCTCACGCTGGGCTCGGGCCGCGGCCGCGAAATCGGCACGCAACGTGGGAGTGACGCTGAACTCGCGGGTGCGGCCCGATTCGGGATCGTGCAGCACCACGTCGCCGCCGTCGGGCAGCGCGACATCGAGGGGGTCGAGCACTTCCACGGCGAGGAGATCGTGGCGGGCGGAGATCGCGCGCAGGGAGCGCTGCCAGTCGACGTCACCGAGGAAGTCGCTGATCACCACGGCCAGACCGCGTTTGCGTTGCGGACGGCGCAGCGATTCGATCCCGGCCTTGAGATCGCCGCGTACGCCGTCGCGGGCGTGCGGGGTGGTGGCGATGCCGCGCAGCAGGGTCTGGGCATGCATGCGTCCGCTGCGAGCGGGGATGCGTACCAGATCCTGACCGGTCGCGACGACCGCGCCGATCCGGTTGCCGCCCCCGGAGGTGAGGTGGGTGATCGCCGCGGCCGCCGCGATCGCGAGATCGCGTTTGTGTACCCGGCCGGTGCCGAAGTCCAGGCTCGACGACAGGTCGACGACGAGCCACGTCTCGAGCTCGCGGTCGGCGATCATCTGCCGCACATGCGGATGGGTGGTGCGGGCGGTGACCGACCAATCCATCTGTCGCACATCGTCACCCGGCTGGTACAGCCGTGCCTCCCCCGGTTCCGAACCCGGTCCGGGGATCAGCCCCTGGTGGTCGCCGTGCAGCACGCCGTCGAGGCGGCGCCGCACGGTCAACTCGAGGGTCTTGAGCGCGGCGGCCAGCTTCGGGTCGGTCAGTTCACCGGCACGGAACGAGGGCGGAGCGTGAGACGACACGGGCACGCGGACAACGGGTTCCGGCGCACTCACTGGGGCGCGACGGAGCCGGCGGGCTGGGACTGCTGCCCGTTCACCGCCTGCGGCACCGGCGGCTGCTGGGGCGGCTGGGGCACCGGCGGCTGCTGCGGTGCGGCCTGGCCGTTGGCCTGCGGGGCGACCTGCGGCAGCCCGACCGTCTGGAGCACGCGCTTGATGACGTCCTCGGGCGAAACCTCGTCGGCCAGTGCGTCGTACGACAGCACCAGACGGTGACGCAGCACGTCCGGGATGACCTCGACGACGTCCTGCGGAACCACGTAGTCACGGCCACGGATCAGCGCGACCGAGCGCGCCGCGGCGATGATGCCCAGGCTCGCGCGGGGGGACGCGCCGTAGGAGATCCAGCTCGCCACATCCTCCATGCCGAAGTCGGCGGGCGTGCGGGTCGCGGTGATCACACGGACCACGTAGTCGACGAGCGCGTGGTGCACGAAGACGTTGGCGGCCACCTTCTGCAGGCGGATGATGTCCTCGGGGTCGAGGATCTGGTTCGGTTCGGGCGCGCTCACACCCATCCGGTAGATGATCTCGCGCTCTTCCTCGACCGAGGGGTAGTCCACGACGACCTTGAACAGGAAGCGGTCGCGCTGCGCCTCGGGCAGCGGGTACACGCCCTCGCTCTCGATCGGGTTCTGGGTGGCCATGACCAGGAACGGATCGGGCATCGGGTAGGTCTTGCCGCCGATCGACAGCTTGCGCTCGGCCATCACCTCGAGCAGTGCCGACTGCACCTTGGCGGGCGCGCGGTTGATCTCGTCGGCAAGCACGAAGTTCGCGACGACCGGGCCGAGCTCGGTGTCGAATTCCTCGCGGCCCTGCCGGTAGATGCGGGTACCGATGAGATCGGTCGGCACCAGGTCCGGGGTGAACTGCACCCGGGAGAACGAGCCGCCGACGACCTTGGCGAAGGTTTCCACCGCAAGAGTCTTCGCGACGCCCGGCACACCTTCGAGCAACACGTGTCCGCGCGCCAGAACGCCCACGAGCAAACGCTCGACGAGCCGGTCCTGACCGACGATAACCCGCTTGACCTCGTAGATCGCCTTCTCGAGAGTCTGGACGTCACGCTCCAGGGTGCTCGGCGTGGCCGTACCGGCGTCCTTCGCCAGCTTCGGCCCGCTCACACCTTCCGTCGAAGTCACCAACATCCCCGCTTTCGCTTTGGTCCTGTGCGTGCGGCACCAACTATTCCATTGAATCGCCCGGTGCGCCGCAACCGGCCAGTACTAGACGGGGATTCGTCATGCTCGTGACGCCGCTCACGCGCAGCGGCGACTGTGGCGCACGCTGCATCGATCGCGGCCCTACCAGCGGCGATGGACACTCAGCCGGTGACGATGCGGACCGCGTACGGCATGATGCCGTCTTCGCGGACCGGGGAAATCTTCACGACATCCCCGGATTCAGGGGCCTCGATCATCTTGCCGTTGCCCAGATACATCGCCACGTGGGCACTGCCACCGGGACCCCAGAACAGCATGTCGCCGCGCTCGCGGTCCTCGACGTCGACCCGGGTGCCCGCGTTGTACTGATAGCCGCTGTAGTGCGGCAGCGACACGCCGATGCCGGCGAAGGCGTAGAGCATCAGGCCCGAGCAGTCGAAGCCGACCTTGTTGAAGTCACCGTGGGCGTCGCCGGTGCCGCCGTCGCGGATGCCGAGGGTGGGACCGTCTTCGTCGCCGCCGCCCCAGGCATAGGTGACGCCGAGTTGCGACATCGCGCGGTCGACCACCGTTTCGATCGCGGCCGAACCGGTGACCTGCGGTTGCGAGGGTCGCGGTTTGGTTCGGCGCGGGGAGGCCGGGGTCGACTCGAGGTCGGCGTGCGGGCGCTGGCCCTCGTTGAGCTGGGCGGCGCGATCGCGGGCGGCTTTGTCGGCGGCGGCGCGCGAGGCGGCGGCGTTGGCGGCGGCCAGCAGGGCCATCACCTCGGCTTCGCGTTGGTCGTCCCAGGCCAGGAAGATCTCGCGCTGGCTCTGCAGCCCGGCGACGGTCGAGCGGGCGACGTCGAGAGCGGACTGTGCCGCGCTGCGGTCGCGACGCAGGGTGTCGCGAGCCACGGCCTGGGTGTCGAATTCGGACTTCGCGATGTTCACCGCGGCTTGGGCCGCGTCGCGCTTCTGCTCAGCCCCGGCGGCGGCGTTGTCGGCGTCGGTCTTGGCCTGCCGCGCGGCGGAGTTCTGGTTTGCCTGGGCGACCTGGGCGCGGCGCAAGCCGTCCAGGACCTGCCGCTGGTTCTTCGACACCATGCCGAGCACCTGCGCGCGATCCATCGCGGCATCGGGGGTGGAGGAGGCGAGGTAGGTGACGACCGAACTGTTGGCGGGGCGCACGTACGCCTGAGTGGCGACCTGATCGAAATCCTGGCGTGCCGCACCGACTTTCACGCCCGCGTCGGCCAGCTGGGTCTGGCTGTCGGTGACGGCGGCCGCGGCCGCGTCGGCGGCGTCGCGCGCGGTCTGCAGGTCCACGAGTGCCTGGTTGACCGCTTCCCGTTTGCCCGCGAGCTGGTCGTCGAGTTCGCGTAACTGCTGATCGGCCGCCGCGACGCGATTGATCAGTACACCGATCTCGGTGACCCGCGCGTCGACCTGAGCGCCCGCCCCGGCGATCTCACCGTCGGACGGATTGGGTGGAGGGGGTGGCACAGCAGCGACCGGTCCCGCGGCGAGCAGCACTGCCACTACCGCCAGCAAACCGATCGCTATTCGTAATAGACCTGGTTCGTCCTGCCTGCCCGCACTGCGCACGGCACCTCCGAGTATCTCGACTCGACATACGCCACCGGCGCATCAGTCGAAACACCGACCACAAGAGTCGACCAATGCCCCCTGTACCACTGCATTCACGATCGCGTTCATCGCAACCGTACGACACATAGTTCACAAAGGAAACATCCGTCACAGTGGGGCGCGGCATCAATTCACAGATTGCTCGGAATTAGCCTGACCAAGGACAGTTTTCTACCGCAGAAAACAGACCGTTGATCTGGAAATGTGACTGCAGTGAAACCAGTTAGTTGGTGGAACCCGCATCGACGCGCGAGGACGTGGGGGCTGCCGGTGCGTCCACATCGGGACCGCGGCGGACCTTCACCAGGTACAGCCCGGCGATCACGAGTGCCATCAGGGTCAGCAACACCGTGGTGATGACGCCCCAGGAAACGCCCTCCGGCTGCTCGAGCCGGTCGACGAAGGCCTGCACGGCCTCTTCAGGATGATTGCCCTTGTACTTGGCCGCATCCTCGGCCCATTCGAGCCGCACCCGGCTGATGGTGTCGCTGTAGGTGCCCAGCCAGTCGTCGCTGAACACGGCGACAGTGCCGTGGGTGTTCTCGCCGACCTCGGTGGCCAGGTCACGTAGGCTCGAGTCGTGGCCGGGATTACCGGGAACGATGACGACGCTGAGCGGGATCCCCTCGGATCGCGCCTGCGCGACGATCGCCGCCAGTTTCTCCTGATCCTGACCCTTGGGGGCCGCGACGTGATTGTCGGCGAGGTCGGACGCGACGCTGCTCAGCACGGTGTTCGGCGGCAGTTCGGCCGCCATCGGCGCAAAAGTGGTCATGTTCCATCCGGTCTGTCGAGCCACGATCGCCGGTGTCGCGACGGGCGTCCAACACTGCCAAGGTGAGCGTCACTGCGTCTTCCCCGACTTCGCTCGTCAGGCACAGTACGCGACTCGGCGCCCGGCTACGCCTGCGCGGCACCACCCACGGCCCCCGCGTATTTCATAGGACAAGCGTACTGTTAGGATCGTACGGCGAGGAAACAGGCC